>NZ_JAERJS010000041.1:0-26042 GCF_018257525.1 Tatumella sp. JGM130
GGTAACGTTGAACCCGGAACGGGAAAAACAGGCGGCTTAAATTAACCGGGGGTGACAACTACCTTGACACTTACCGCCTACCCTCACCTCACACTAGCAAGAGCAAGAGCCTTACGAGATGAATATCTTTCCTTGCTTGCCAATGGCATTGATCCTCAAGTCCATAACAACAATAAAGCTAATGCCTTAAAGAATGCTACTGAACACACTCTCCAAACCGTGGCAAGGAAATGGTTAGATGAGAAGGTAAAGACCTCTGGTATCTCACAAGACCATGCAGAAGACATCTGGCGAAGTCTAGAGAGAAATATCTTTCCCGGCTTAGGTCATGTTCCTGTCAATGAGATCAGCCCCAAACTCTTAAAGCAACATCTTGATCCTATTGAGCAACGAGGAGTCCGGTAAGTGTCTGGATAATGCCGTTACGGAGAGGTTCTTCCGCAGCCTGAAAGCAGAGAGAGTTAACTACCGTCGCTATGAAACCCGAAGTCAGGGCATTGCGGACGTTATCAATTATATCGACAGCTTTTATAATCTGAAGCGTCGGCATTACCGGCTGGGCAATATATCGCCGAATGAATATGAACGCCGATTACAACAATGTGCCTAAATCCGTGTCCGGTTTAAGTTGACCATTACAACTTGCTTCAATCTCAATAGCATGTCTGACAGCGACATTGGCCCACCTGAATGTTTGCTCGGATGCTGTTCTTGCTCTTGAAGAAATCTCATCAAACTTACGAAGAATTTCATTACCAGTAAGATCTTTAACTCGTAAACCAGCCCATTCCTTTAAACGATTTTCTGCCTTGTCCAACACTGACAGTGTGTTTTGTTTGGCTGGTTTCGATCTACCAAGGAGATGTTGGCGGTATTGAGCAAAAACTTCACTGATCGTGAGTTCAGAAGCATCGGACTCCCGTTTTATCTTGTTAGGGTTCCTTTTGGTCAACTTCGTGGTTTGAACTAAATTGCGAGCACCCTCGCGGGCTTGATCGATATTAGCGAAATCAGAGACATTGCCAATGGTAGGTCTGATAACCTCAGACCGGGATTTTCCCCCTGTCTCAGGACGGTTGCCAGGAGAAGATACGCTCTGTTGAACAATATATGTCTTTTTTTTTGCACTGATTTTGACACCAAAACCAACGGGTGAATCCCGGTGATTATCAGTGATAAGATACGGCTTTCGTCCAGGATTCGGTAAGTAGATAACACGCCCTTGCTGGTCGAGTTCTGGTTTAACATCGATAGATAACTTATTGATTATAGTCGACTGGTTGTGTGTCAATTTCATCAATCTATACCCGCTATTCAGAGTGTCTACCCGATACTAACCGGTATACTACTGGTATACAAATTTAGCGATTCACATGGGTTTTTAAGGGTTTCACATGGGGCCACTTGCGTACCCAACAGACTTAAAAAACGAGTAAAATCAATATGAATGAGTCTATTGACAAGGATTTATCAGACCACACCCCCATGATGCAGCAGTACCTTCGGCTGAAAGCCGAGCATCCGGAAATTCTGCTGTTTTATCGTATGGGCGATTTTTATGAGCTGTTCTTTGATGATGCGCGTAAGGCATCGCGGTTGCTGGATATTTCACTGACTAAGCGCGGGGCTTCTGCCGGACAACCGATTCCGATGGCCGGGGTCCCCTATCATGCGGTGGAAGGCTATCTGGCAAAGCTGGTACAGCTCGGTGAATCGGTGGCAATCTGTGAACAAACCGGTGACCCGGCACTGAGTAAAGGGCCCGTTGAACGTAAGGTTGTGCGTATAGTCACCCCGGGGACCATCAGTGATGAAGCCCTGCTGAATGAACGCCAGGATAACCTGCTGGCCGCTGTCTTCGCCAGCCCGAAAGGTGCAGGGTTCGGCTACGCGACCCTGGATATCAGCTCCGGCCGTTTTCTGCTGAGTGAGCCGGAAAATAATGACGCTCTGGCCGCAGAGCTGCAGCGGACAAATCCTTCAGAATTGCTTTACCCGGAAGACTTCGGGGCGATGTCACTGATTGACGGAAGGCGCGGACTGCGCCGCCGTCCGATCTGGGAATTTGAAGTGGATACCGCCAGACAGCAACTTAACCTGCAGTTCGGAACCCGTGATCTGCGCGGATTCGGCGTGGAACAGTCATTATCAGGATTAGCAGCCGCTGGCTGCCTGTTACAGTATGTCCGCGATACCCAGCGAACGTCACTGCCGCATATCCGTTCACTGAGTATGGTCCGGCAGCAGGATACCATTATTATGGATGCGGCGACCCGGCGTAACCTGGAAATCACCCAGAATCTGGCCGGCGGCACCGAAAATACCCTGGCATCAGTGATGGATAAAACCGTTACGCCAATGGGTAGCCGGATGCTCAAGCGCTGGTTACATATGCCGTTGCGTGACCCGCAGGTGATCCTCGGCCGGCAAGCCTGTATCGCAGAATTACAGGACTACTGTGACTCCCTGCAACCTTTACTGCATCAGGTGGGTGATCTGGAGCGTATTCTGGCCCGTCTGGCCCTGCGCAGTGCCAGACCCCGTGATCTGGCCCGAATGCGCCATGCTTTCCGTCAGTTACCAGAAATACAGCAGCTGTTGCAGTCGGCCGGCAGCCCGCATTTAACCCGCCTGGCGGCACAGAGCGGCGAATTTACCGAACTGCGGGAGTTACTTGAGCAGGCAATTATCGAAACTCCGCCGGTACTGGTGCGTGACGGTGGCGTGATTGCCCCCGGATATAACGCCGAGCTGGATGAATGGCGGGCACTGGCAGACGGTGCCACCGATTATCTGGATAAACTGGAAATCCGTGAACGGGAAAAGCTGGGGCTGGACACACTGAAAGTCGGCTTTAATGGGGTGCATGGCTACTATATTCAGGTCAGCCGCGGACAGAGCCATCTGGTACCGATGCATTATGTCCGTCGTCAGACGCTGAAAAATGCTGAGCGTTATATTATTCCGGAGCTGAAAGAATATGAAGACAAAGTTCTGACCTCTAAGGGTAAGGCATTATCTCTGGAAAAAGGCCTGTATGACGGGCTGTTTGATCAATTACTGCCGCATCTGGAAGCACTGCAGATCAGCGCCAGCGCACTGGCCGAACTGGATGTCCTGACCAACCTTGCCGAACGGGCCCGCACCCTGAATTATTGCTGCCCGCAATTACAGGAAACGGCGGGGATAAATATCCGTGAAGGCCGCCACCCGGTGGTGGAGCAGGTACTGAAAGAGCCATTTATTGCTAACCCTCTGTCCTTGTCTCCCCGGCGGCGTATGCTGATCGTCACCGGACCGAATATGGGCGGTAAAAGTACCTATATGCGTCAGGCGGCCCTGATTACCCTGCTGGCCTGGACCGGCAGCTACGTACCGGCCGACGCCGTGACCCTCGGACCGATAGACCGGATTTTCACCCGCGTCGGTGCTGCCGATGACCTGGCCTCTGGCCGTTCAACTTTTATGGTGGAAATGACAGAGACAGCCAATATCCTGCACAATGCCACAGCCCACAGCCTGGTATTAATGGATGAGATCGGCCGCGGTACCTCGACCTATGACGGATTGTCTTTAGCCTGGGCCTGTGCCGAAAATCTGGCCAACCGGATTAAAGCACTAACCCTGTTTGCTACCCACTACTTCGAGCTGACAACCTTACCTGACAGTCTCGAAGGGGTGGAAAATGTGCACCTGGATGCCATGGAGCATGGTGACAGCATTGCATTTATGCACAGTGTACAGAGCGGACCGGCCAGTAAAAGTTATGGGCTGGCCGTTGCTGCGCTGGCTGGAGTACCAAAGGACGTGATTAAACGGGCGCGACAAAAACTTCGCGAACTGGAACAGCACCCCGGGCAATCGCTGTCTTCACCGGTCGATGGTTCTCAGTTACCGTTGCTGACAGCAGAAGTTTCACCGGCGGTGGAAGCCCTCGACGCTCTGGACCCCGACAGCCTGTCACCCCGCCAGGCACTGGAGTGGATCTACCGTTTAAAAAACCTGCTGTAGTGAAGCTATACGCTGCGGACTAAAAAAGAAAACAGCCTGTCTCAGCAGGCTGTTTTAGGTTTTCAGTATCGTAATTACCGATATTACCGGTAACTGTTACACTAAGACGTTACTCGCGAAACAACGCTTCAATACTCAGCCCCTGCCCCTGCAGAATCTCGCGCAACCGGCGTAAGCCTTCTACCTGAATCTGGCGAACACGTTCACGGGTCAGGGATATCTCCTGTCCGACATCTTCCAGGGTAGCCGCTTCATAGCCCAGTAGTCCAAAACGTCTTGCCAGCACTTCCCGTTGTTTTGGGTTCAGTTCATACAGCCATTTAACAATGCTTTGTTTCATGTCATTGTTTTGCGTGCGATCTTCGGGACCGGTTTCATTATCATCAGAAATAATATCCAGCAGCGCTTTATCAGAGTCACCTCCTAACGGGGTATCCACTGAGGTAATACGTTCGTTTAAACGCAGCATTCTGGTGACATCTTCGACCGGTTTATCCAGCTGGCCGGCAATCTCTTCCGCACTAGGCTCATGGTCCAGCACGTGAGCCAGTTCCCGTGCGGTACGCAGATAGACATTCAGCTCTTTGACAATATGAATCGGCAGGCGGATAGTGCGGGTCTGATTCATAATGGCCCGTTCAATGGTCTGACGGATCCACCAGGTCGCATAGGTAGAAAAACGGAATCCCCGTTCAGGATCGAATTTTTCTACCGCGCGAATCAAACCAAGGTTCCCTTCCTCAATAAGATCAAGCAACGCCAGTCCGCGATTGCTGTAACGCCGTGATATTTTTACCACCAGCCGCAGATTACTTTCGATCATCCGCCGACGGGCTGCCACGTCACCACGCAATGCACGACGGGCAAAAAACACTTCTTCTTCTGCGGTCAGAAGCGGAGAATATCCTATTTCTCCGAGGTACAGCTGGGTCGCATCCATAACCCGTTGGTTGGTGGTCTGAGATAGCAGGTCATCTTCCGTAACTTCATCATCTTTAGAGTCATTTGCTACCAGTGCATTTTCATCGAAGGTCTCACTACCATTCTCATCAAAAGCATCATCATGTAACTCATCAACTTTAAGCGTATTCTGGCTCATCAATGGCTCCTCCCCTTATCCCGGGCAGAGCCATTTCAGCTCTGCCTGTTATCGCTGCGGTAGATACCGCAATGGATTGACGGATTTTCCTTTATAACGAATTTCAAAATGCAACCTGACTGAGCTGGTACCTGTACTGCCCATGGTTGCAATTTTTTGTCCTGCGCTCACTTCCTGTTGTTCGCGGACCAGCATGGTATCGTTATGCGCATAAGCACTCAGGTAATCATCATTATGTTTAATGATAATCAGATTACCGTATCCCCTGAGGGCATTACCTGCATACACCACCCGACCTGCAGCAGTAGCGACAACTGGCTGACCACGGGAACCGGCAATATCAATACCTTTATTGCCGCCTTCTGAGGCCGAGAAGTTATCAATAATCTTGCCATCGGTCGGCCAGCGCCATCCGGTGACTGGCGTCTGACTGTTCGATGTGCTGCTGACCGTCGGCTGACTCACCGGAGCGGTAATCGGTGCCGAAGCACTTCCTGTCATCACCGGTCTTGACGGTAACAGCTTACTGCCGCTGTTTGCTGTATTACTTGTTTCGTTAGCTGAATCTTCAGAGTACGTAATTACTGGTTGCGGTGCAACCGGCGATGCCTTAGGTCTAATTGATTGATTTTCTGAAGGCTGAGAAGAATCAGCCATCGAAATTGCATTAGCTCCGGTAATAGGCTGGCCGGTACTGTTACCCACCTGTAACACCTGACCTACACTGAGACCATAGGGTGCTGCGACATTATTGCGCTGTGCCAGATCACGGAAATCATTGCCAGTGATCCAGGCAATATAGAACAAGGTGTCTCCCCGTTTGACCGTGTAGGTCGGGCCATTATAACTCCCTTTAGGAATATTCCCATAGCTGCGATTGTAAACAATGTGACCATTTTCTGTCCGGACCGGTGTCGCCGGGACGGAGGAGGACTGGATACGGCCCTGAGAAGATGTCATCTGCGTGCCGGGGCCTGAAGGGACACTGCTGTTTATTTGCCGGGCAGAAGCCTGTTGTGAATTTACCAGCCCGCTGTTACCGCTGTGTCCGCCCGCACTGCCACCAATAGCAGAAATCGGGGCGCGGGTATTATCTCCTGAACTGCATCCTGCCAGCGCTGCCGCTGCAATCGTCAGTGCCGCGAGGCGGCGTAATTGAAAAAGTGTGCTTCCCGTGCTCATTGTTCCCCCATAATAACAAGCGGCAGTGAAATGACCGGTCGCCGTATACCGGGAACAGCTCCCGGCAGAGTACGGCGATGACCACTAAAAGGGCGGGTGGATCCGGACTTTCCTGTCCGTACCCCACTACGCGATAATTTACCGTTTTAGTTAATCATTATTATCAGGCCAGATCACCCTGAATTAGTGGTACAAAGCGCACAGGTTCGATCATATCGTCAATGTAATCATCACCTGAACGCTGGATGCGTCTTAATACCTGCTGTTCATCACCGACGGGCAGGACCATCACCCCTTGTTCACTGAGCTGACCACATAAGGCCGCTGGAATTTCGGGGGGTGCAGCGGTGACAATAATAGCATCAAACGGTCCGCGGGAAGGCCAGCCTTGCCAGCCATCACCGTGGCGGGTAGAGATATTATGTAAATCCAGTTGCTTCAGCCGCCGTTTGGCCTGCCATTGCAGGCTTTTAATCCGCTCTACAGAATAAACATGATCGACCAGGTGGGCCAGAATTGCGGTCTGATAACCTGAGCCGGTACCGATTTCCAGCACCCGTGAATGGGGAGTCAGCCCGAGTAGTTCGGTCATCCGTGCGACCATATAGGGCTGAGAAATGGTCTGACCATATCCTATCGGCAGCGCATTGTTATCCCATGCTTTGTGTTCAAACGCCTCATCAATGAAATGTTCCCGCGGGACTTCTGAGATCGCACGTAAAATATGCTCATCATAAATTCCCTGCTTACGCAACAGTGCCAGTAACGTTTCAATGCGTTTGTTTAGCATGGCAGCGCGACCTCAGCCAGTTTCAGCCAGTCCGCCAGTTTTTCCTGAGTGCGATGGGCAGTCAGATCTGCATCCAGTACGGTAATAGAGATATAACCCTGCTCAATAGCAGAAAAATCTGTATCCGGTCCGGCATCCAGAACTCCGGCCAGCGGACCTATCCAGTAAATCGTTTCTCCGCGGGGATCTTTCTGAGTGATCACCTGATCTGACGGATGGCGACGGCCACAACGGGTCACCCGGTATCCTTTAATTTCAGACATCGGCAGGTCCGGAACATTAATGTTCAGCACACGCCCGGTCCGCAGCGGCACCCGCTGTAACGCCTGTAAAATGGCACAACCGGCCGCGGCCGCGGTGTCATAGTGCCGCTGTCCGTTCAGAGAAATAGCCAGTGCCGGTAACCCCAGGTGACGCCCTTCCATAGCGGCAGCCACAGTACCGGAATAAATCACATCATCACCCAGGTTAGGACCGGCATTAATCCCCGACACAACGATATCCGGTTTGGGCTGCATTAAGGCATTAACCCCCAGAAATACACAGTCTGTGGGAGTGCCCATCATTACCGCGATATCGCCATTGCTGTGGGTAAAAGTACGCAGAGGCGCTTCCAGCGTCAGCGCATTGGAGGCACCGCTGCGGTTGCGATCCGGCGCGACTATCTGTACGTTAGCCATTTTGCGTAATTCACGCGCCAGCACCTGAATGCCCGGGGCAAATACCCCGTCATCATTACTCAGCAATATCCTCAAACTCACCTCCCTGTTGTAACAGTTCACGGACCACACTGGTGGCAAAACTGCCTGCCGGCAGCCAGAAATCCAGCCTGAGAGTTGAATTATCCAGCCATTCCCAGTGCATATTTTTTGGTACTACCAGCATGGCGCGACGTGCCGCATCTGTTTTTTCCTTCACCAGCAATGCACAGAGTTCCGGATACTGTTCCAGGATCTGTTGTTCAAACAATAATGCATCGCCCTGAGGGCCGGCATTGCCTCGCCCCGCCAGCGGAGCGGTCAGCCGTAATTGATCCTGTGCAACCCGCAGACGGACATCAGGCAGTTCTTCATCGTTCGCAACAAACCAGCTGCCACGTCCGGTCAGTTGCACACAGTCACCCGGCATCACCGTTTTCAGGTCACCCTGCGCCGTCAGACGTGCACTGGTGACCTGATTAAAGATAGCACTTCGGGCCGCAGACAGGAGCAAGCTCCGTTTACTGCGATCACGGATGGTAATTTCTCCCCGGGCCCACTGTCCGGCCATCGTCAGGTTATGCCCGTTACGGCCAAACCGCTGTTCGCCAAAGTAATTGACGGCACCACTGCCAGCAATAAGTGCCAGCCGTTGTTCCGCCATCTGCCGGTCACTGACCTGACGAATAATCAGGCTGAAAGCATTACCGGCCAGCGCTCCGGTGCGAATTTTCCGTTTATGGCGTGTTACCTGTAGAATTTCACAGCCTTCGACAGTGAACCCCCGCATATCGGGCATCTCTTTCCCCGGCAGGCGCAGGCAAAAAGTCTGTTCGGTCACCGCATGGCGATCTTTCATTCCCGCAAAACTGACTTCCCTGGCCGGTATTTTCAGATAACGGGCCAGTGCCTCAGCCACAAACCGCGTATTGCAGCCGGTTTTACGCAGCCGGACCAGCAGTTGTTCACCTTCACCGTCCGGCTGATAGCCTAAATCTTCGGTGACCCGGAAATCATCAGCCACGGTTTTAATCATTCCGGTTAACTGCGGTTCACCATGCAGATAGCGGAGTTCATTGATTTTCATTTCTCAGCCACCATCAGTAATGCTACTGCTTCACAGGCAATGCCTTCACCACGTCCGGTAAAGCCGAGTTTTTCGGTGGTGGTGGCTTTCACATTCACCTGGTCCATATGGCACCCCAGATCTTCAGCAATATTGACCCGCATCTGGGCAACATGCGGCAGCATTTTCGGTGCCTGGGCAATCAGAGTGACATCGACATTACCAATCTGATAACCTTTTTGGCTAATTCTCAACCAGGCCTCGCGCAGTAACCCGCGGCTGTCGGCACCTTTGAAAGCCGGATCGGTATCGGGGAACAGTTTACCGATATCACCCATTGCTACTGCACCCAGCAGGGCATCGGTCAGGGCATGTAACGCCACATCACCGTCTGAATGGGCAATAAAACCGCGGTCAAACGGGATCCGGACACCGCCTATCACCAGCGGACCTTCGCCGCCGAATGCGTGAACATCAAAACCATGGCCGATACGCATTATGCGTTCTCCTCTGCGTGTATGCGGGTTAAAAAGAACTCTGCCAGTGCCAGGTCTTCAGGGCGGGTCACTTTGATATTATCGCTGCGACCGTGCACCAGTTGCGGATGATAACCGCAATGTTCAACAGCAGATGCTTCATCAGTGATCACCGCGCCTTCAGCCATGGCCCGCGGTAAACATTCTCTCAGCAGGGGGACGGGGAACAACTGCGGCGTCAGTGCATGCCAGAGCCCTTCCCGGTCTACCGTATGGGCGATCAGACTCTGGCGGGGCCCGGCGCGTTTCATTGTATCGCGGACCGGAGAAGCCAGAATACCGCCCTGCTGACTGGTTAATGTCAGTTGCAGTAACCGCTGTAAGTCATCCGGGTGCAGACAAGGCCGTGCAGCATCATGCACCAGTACCCAGCCACTGCCGGTGATCGCCTGCAGGCCGGCAAACACAGAATCAGCACGGCTGTCGCCGCCGGTTACCGCAGTAATACGCGGATCGCTGGCCAGCGGTAACTGAGAAAACTGCTGATCATCCGGATGTAATGCCACGATGACCTGTCTGACTGCCGGATGTTTTAGTAAAGAAGCAATGCTGTATTCAAGCAGAGTGTGTTGACCAATGGTCAGATACTGTTTTGGACGATCAGATTGCATCCGGCTGCCGATGCCAGCGGCCGGAACTACAGCAATCACATCCGGAAGGGATACGGTGCTATTCATTGTGTCGTTTTTATCGTTGTTGGTTTGGCATTGCGGCTTGCGCACTGCGTTTATTTTGTTCCGGCACCAGACGATAGAAAGTTTCGCCGGGACGTATCATGCCCAGCTCATTACGTGCCCGCTCTTCGATAGCTTCCGAACCACCGTTCAGATCATCGATTTCTGCGAACAACTGATCATTACGCGCTTTCAGTTTGGCATTACCCGCCTGATGAACAGCGACTTCCTGATTTACCGTTGTGTAATCATGAATACCATTTTTACCCAGCCACAGAGAGTATTGCAGCCAGCCAAGTAAAATCAGTAACAATATTGTCAGTTTTCCCATCCCCGCCCCCTGAAAAACGGCTCAATCATCCCACAACTTTTGGCCGGACTCCACTGCGGAGACAAAAATGTCGTATTTTTCATAATAATTCAGTTACCGGAAGCGGTATGTCCGTAGCACTAAGGCCGGTTTTTATCAGGGAGAACTCTGCCGTCAATGGCTATTTCCAGCCAGCAAGAAAGGAAAATAATACCCAGAAAAAAGAAATAACAATCAGAAGGGTGAATATCAGAGTCCGGAACAGACGATTGTTCAGCCAGATACTGAGTGCAATCCCGGTAATCACCGAAACGGGTAACAGTGCGAGGAAAAAAGGCCAGGTATACATAAAGAAAAACAGCACACTGGCCCCGAAATAAAAGAAAGGCGTTGCCAGCGCAAAAAGATACGCAAAGAAGCCGATGATCCCGCCGGAAAGAGAGGCGCGTGGCCTCCCGTCCGGGGTGTCATGTTGTCTGGCTGGTAAGGTAGTCACGTTCTGCATATCAATCCTGTCAGTAACCGGCAGGGTCAGAGCAACGCCCGCCGTCTTAACGACCGATAATATCCTGCCTGCGCAGCAGATCGATAATTTCCTCACTCAGTTTTGTAACCAATTGTTCACCATCCAGATGCAGTTCCGGCTGTAGCGGCACCTCATAAACTGCATCAATCCCGGTAAAGTTAGTCAGTTCTCCGGCCCGTGCCTTACGATAAAGGCCTTTCGGATCCCGTGTCTCGCAGACATGCAGCGGGGTATCGACAAAAATTTCAACAAATTGCCCCGCCGCCAGTAATTCTCTGACCATTTGCCGCTCACTGCGGTGCGGAGAAATAAACGCGGTCAGAACCAGTAACCCTGCATCGGCCATCAGTTTTGCGACTTCACCGACACGACGTATATTCTCTTTACGATCATCATCACTGAAACCGAGATCCCTGCAGAGGCCATGCCGGACATTGTCCCCGTCCAGCAGAAAAGTATTCACCCCTGACTGGAAAAGACGTTGTTCGACGGCATCTGCCAGCGTTGATTTACCGGACCCGGACAGCCCAGTGAACCAGACAACTGCGCCACGGTGCCCCTGACGCTGTTCACGTTCACTACGGCTAATCGTGTGGGGATGCCAGACGACATTATCATCATGTTCAGCCATTAACGTTCCCCTGAAATATCCCGGGCGCCCCAGTGGGGGTAATGTTTGCGGATCAGTGCGTTTAACTCACGCTCAAATGCACCGTAGCGCAGGGCATCTGCTTCAGCCCGCTCATCGCTCAGAGCATAGACCATACCGGCACCGACGGTGACATTGGTTAAACGGTCAATAAAGATCAGGCCGCCGGTCACCGGATTTTTCGAGTAAGGATCAATCACCAGCGGTTCATCAAAGGTGACCCTGACCCGGCCAATACCGTTCAGAGGCAGCTGATCGGTTGCAGAAGTCTCCAGCGTATTAATATTAACCTGATGCAGGATACTGTCGACCGTCGCGCGGGCCTGTTTTCCGGCAACTTTAATCTGGTAACTGCTGGCTGCCGTTAAGGGTTTTTCCGCCATCCATACCACATCAATTTCCGCTGACTGAACCGCCTGCAGGGTCTCGTCCGCATCCACCAGCAGATCTCCGCGGCTGATATCAACTTCGTCGTTCAGCACCAGTGTAATGGCTTCACCGGCATTAGCTTCTGTCAGATCACCATCAAAAGTCACAATACGGGCAATGGATGATTTTACTCCGGAAGGCAGTACCTTCACCTGCTGGCCGACCCGTACCTGGCCGGATGCCAGCGTACCGGCATAACCGCGGAAATCAAGATTAGGACGGTTCACATACTGTACCGGGAAACGCATCGGCTGATGTTCCGCTGGCTGGCGGATCTCTGCAGTTTCGAGGATTTCCAGCAGGCCAGGGCCGTTATACCAGGGCATATTATCACTGGCTGAGGCGACATTATCACCGGTCAGTGCCGAAAGAGGCACAAAACGAATATCCAGGTCATCGGGTAACTGGCTGGCAAAGTCCAGATATTCGCCCCGGATCTGATTAAACACATCCTGGCTATAGTCCACCAGATCCATTTTATTGACTGCCACAACCAGGTGTTTAATGCCCAGCAGTGTCGAGATATAACTGTGGCGGCGGGTCTGATCCAGCACCCCTTTACGGGCATCAATCAGCAGAATAGAGAGATCACAGGTCGAAGCTCCGGTAGCCATATTCCGCGTATACTGCTCGTGACCCGGGGTGTCCGCAATAATGAACTTGCGTTTCTCGGTAGAGAAATAGCGATAGGCGACATCAATGGTAATACCCTGTTCACGCTCAGCCTGTAAGCCATCAACCAGTAAAGCCAAATCCAGTTTTTCTCCCTGAGTACCGTGACGTTTACTGTCGTTCTGTAATGAAGATAACTGGTCTTCATAAATCTGGCGGGTGTCGTGTAATAAACGACCAATCAGGGTGCTTTTTCCATCGTCGACGCTGCCACAGGTCAGGAAACGTAACAGGCTTTTATGTTGCTGTGCGGTGAGCCAGGCTTCCACCCCGCCCTGTTCGGCAATCTGTTGTGCTAATAATTCATTCATGGCAGTTTCCTCAGAAATATCCCTGGCGTTTTTTGAGTTCCATTGAACCGGACTGATCACGGTCAATCACACGACCCTGACGTTCACTGGTGGTCGAGACCAGCATCTCCTCAATAATTTCCGGTAATGACTGAGCTTCTGATTCCACAGCGCCCGTCAGCGGCCAGCAGCCGAGCGTACGGAACCGCACCATTCGTTGCTTAATCTCTTCTCCCGGCTGCAGATCAATCCGGTCATCATCAATCATCATCAGCATGCCATCACGTTCCAGTACCGGGCGCGGGGCTGCCAGATAAAGCGGAACAATTTCGATATTTTCCAGGAAGATATACTGCCAGATATCCAGCTCTGTCCAGTTAGAGAGCGGGAAAACACGGATACTTTCGCCTTTGTTAATCTGGCCGTTATAGTTATGCCATAACTCAGGACGCTGATTTTTCGGATCCCAGCGATGAAAGCGGTCGCGGAAAGAATAAATACGCTCTTTGGCGCGGGATTTCTCTTCATCACGGCGGGCACCGCCAAAAGCCGCATCAAAGCCGTATTTATTCAGGGCCTGTTTCAGCCCCTCTGTTTTCATAATATCCGTATGCCTGGCACTGCCATGGACAAAAGGGTTAATCCCCATCGCAACACCTTCAGGATTACGATGCACCAGCAATTCAGCACCGATATTTTTCACTGTCCGATCGCGGAATTCATACATTTCGCGAAACTTCCAGCCGGTGTCCACATGCAGTAACGGAAAAGGTAATTTACCAGGGTAAAATGCTTTACGGGCCAGATGCAGCATCACTGAGGAATCTTTACCAATGGAGTACATCATTACCGGGTTACTGAACTCAGCAGCAACTTCACGGATGATATGAATACTCTCTGCTTCCAGCTGGCGCAGATGAGTTAATCGTTCTTGATCCATACAACGTTCCTCAAACAGAAGGGTTCAGCAGCGGGTCTTCGTGGAGCTGCGATGATGAAGTTTGAAACCATGCAAGCTGATCCTGAAGCAGAACCACCTCGCCAATAACCAGTAACGCAGGAGACGGGGCCTGTTGTGCCAGTGACTCCAGTTCTGCCAGCGTACCTTTTATAATTTGCTGATCGGCCCGTGTGCCGCGGCTGATAATGGCCACCGGGGTTGTGCCGTCACGGCCATGAGCAATCAGCTGGCTGCTGATGGTCGCCGCATTCACCGCCCCCATATAGATAGCCAGTGTCTGGCGGGCACGTGCCAGTGACGGCCAGTCCAGTTCATTGCCCGGCCGGCAGTGTCCGGTAATAAACAGCACACTCTGGGAATGTTCACGGTGCGTCAGGGGAATACCGGCATAGGCCGTCGCGCCGGAAGCTGCAGTGATACCGGGCACGACCTGAAACGGAATTCCTGCTGCTGCCGCTACCTGCAATTCTTCGCCACCACGGCCAAAGATAAAGGGGTCTCCGCCTTTCAGTCGTACTACCCGTTTCCCCTGCAGTGCATGACTGACCAGTAACTGGTTAGTTTCTTCCTGAATCACCAGATGGGCACCGGCACGTTTACCGACACAGATACGGTCAGCATCGCGGCGGCACAAGTCCAGTACTTGTTCGCTGACCAGGTGGTCATACAGCACCACATCTGCCAGTTGTAATACCTGTAATCCGCGCAGGGTCAGCAGCCCCGGGTCGCCCGGCCCGGCACCAACCAGATAGATCTCGCCTTTCGGACTTTCCCGGTGGTGCAGTTCCTGCTCCGCCAGTTGCTCAGCCTCAGTAATCCGCCCTGCGGCTACCAGCGCACTAAAGCGGCCACTGAACAGCCGTTCCCAGTAATAACGACGCTGTTTCACTCCCGGTAACTGTTGTTTAACCCGATCACGCCATTGTCCGGCAATACGGGCAATATTCCCCAGGCTGGAGGGCAGTAACGCTTCCAGTTTTTCCCGCCAGAAACGCGCCAGCACCGGGGCTTTACCACCGGAAGAGATGGCGACCACCAGCGGTGAACGGTCAACAATCGACGGGAAGATAAAGGTACAGCGGGCCTGGTCATCAACCACATTGACCAGTTTCTGACGTTGCTCAGCGGCGTCATATATCCGCTGATTAAGCCCGGGATCATCGGTCGCGGCTATTACCAGGAATACGCGGTCAAGCTGTTGTTCGGTAAAGGCGGTAGCCAGCCAGTGAATGTCCTGTCGCTGGTGGAGTTCCTGCAGTTCGTTACAGAGCTGCCGTGTAACTACGTGGATCACCGCCCCCGAACGACGTAACAGATGAATTTTTCGCGCAGCAATATCCCCACCGCCAACCACCAAAACAGGACGGCCGGTAAGGTCTGCAAATACAGGAAGATAGTCCACAATGCCCTTAGCGTTATTATTCTGAATAACAGAAACTATACGACTGCCACGAGCGTATTGAAATGTCGTTTTGGAATGAGCTGTAACAGAATGGAATATACAGAAGAATCAATGTGTTTATCACCGCACAAAATGCCCGTCTTTCAGAGAAACAGAGATAGCCGTGGCCGCGACAGAGTTACATACTACTGACTATTGCGGCGTTGCCGTTCGTCCCTGAAGGAACCTGTACTATGTTTGCCCTTTTCCGCCTGAGATACTGCCTGCTGGTACTCAGTTGCGGCCTGACTTTTAGCAGTATTGCCGCCCGTCCAGACCAGCCCGGCCACTACGCTGATACAGAAACCCGCCATATTGCCGTTTTTTTCCCCGGCCGGATGGCGGGCAGCCCTGCAGAACTGATGACTGCTGATTATCTTAACCAGCAATTCCATGATCTGGGCTACCGGAGTGACATCCGCCAGCAGAATACCGGCTATCGCTGGCAACCGCGTACCACCGCAGCCCAATGGCAGAAGGTTACCGCAACATCGGTAATTGCCGGAAAAAGTGGTCAGCAGGCGAAAGATATCCTCGTGATAGCCCATCTGGATACGCGAATTGCCGGGACCCCGGCAGAACAGCAGCAGAATATCGGCGGATTACGCCTGCAGGGTGTCGATAATAATGCTGCCGGACTAGGAATTATGCTGGAACTGGCGAAACAGCTGGCCGGAACACACTCAGATTATGGGATTCGTTTTGTGGCACTCAGCGCTACCGAAAATAATATGCAGGGCATGGAAAATTACTTTTCGCGCATGAGTGATGAAGAGAAACACAATACGTTACTGGTTATTAATCTCAATCAACTGGTGGCTGGCAGACGGCTGGAACTGGTCAGTGGCGCAAATACGTCAGCCACAGAACGCGCACGCACTGCCGGTAAAGCAATGGCAATCGCCCGGCAACTGCATATCCCGCTGCATGCCAGACAGCTGACAGGGACAGAACATCAGCAGACAACCCCTTTCGACCAGGCCGGAATCCCGTATTTGCTGGTCACAGCTGAAGATAACAATCACCGACACCCGACTGCGCTGCTGGATGATAAAACCAGCCGCGACAATCTGGAAACGATTGACCAGAAAATGCCGGGCCGGCTGGCTACACGCTGCCGGCAGGCAGTACAGATATTGCTGCCTCTGCTGAAGCAACTCAGCGCTACTGCCGGCTGACAACCATCAGCCTTCGTGCAGGCCACACTCCCGCTTTAGCCCGAAGAAGCGGGTTTCTTCCTCAGCCATTCCCGGCTCCCATTTACGGGTCGTGTGGGTATCGCCGACCGACAGATAGCCCTGCTCCCACAGGGGATGGTATTGCAGGCCATGCTGTTTCAGATACTGATAGACCTGGCGGTTATCCCAGTCAATGATCGGCAGCAGTTTAAAAACACCACGCTGAATTGATAATACCGGCAGCCCGGCACGGCTCTGAGACTGTTCACGGCGCAGCCCGGCAAACCACCCTGATGCCTGTAAGGTCTGCAGGGCACGATTCATCGGTTCAACCTTGTTCAGCATATTGTACTTTTCGATGCCTTCGACACCCTGTTCCCATAGTTTTCCATAACGGGCTTCCTGCCAGGCCGCGGATTCGCGGGCACGGAACACCTGCAGGTTCAGCTGTAATTGTTCCGTCAGTTGATCGATAAACTGATAGGTTTCCGGAAAGAGGTAACCCGTATCCGTCAGGATCACCGGAATATCCGGCTGCTGACGGGTCACAAGATGCAGGCAGACCGCCGCCTGGATACCAAAACTGGAGCTGAGGACCACCGGGCCGGGTATATTCTCCAGCCCCCAGACGACCCGTTGCTCCGCACTCAGAGTGTCCAGATGCTGGTTTACCTCCGCCAGCGCCTGTTGTTGCTGTGATTTGTCCAGTGCATTGAGTGCTGCTAATTGTAATTCAGCCATTATCGCCTCCGTTACTCCCAGAAATCCCGCGCCGGATCCAGTACCGGTCTGACCACCTCACTGCGGATCAGAAAATCACCGAAACCTTCTTCCGCCTGACGTTCTGTGGCCCAGCGGCCAATCAGTTCGTCCAGCACCGCCAAAACCTCTTCCGGAGTAATATTTTCGCGGTACATCCGCGGGATACGCGTACCGATACGGTTACCGCCAAGATGCAGATTATAGCGTCCGGGCGCCTTACCGACTAAACCGGCTTCGGCCAGTAATGCCCTGCCGCAACCATTAGGACAGCCAGTCACACGCAGGACTATATGCTCATCGGCCATATGGTGACGCGCCATAATTTTTTCCACCTCATCGACAAAAGCCGGCAGAAAACGCTCAGCTTCGGCCATGGCCAGCGGACAGGTCGGGAATGCCACACAGGCCATGGAGTTTTCACGCTGGGTCGTAACTGACTCCATCAGACCATGTGCCCGTGCCAGTGTTTCGATGGCCTGTTTCTGATCTTCCGGCACCCCGGCAATAATCAGGTTCTGGTTCGCCGTCAGCCGGAAGTCCCCCTGGTGAATTTTCGCAATTTCGGCAACGCCGGTTTTGATACTGGCCTGTGGCGAATCCAGCAAACGGCCATTTTCGATAAACAGTGTCAGATGCCACTTACCGTCAATCCCTTTGATCCAGCCGAAACGATCGCCACGGGTAGTGAATTCATACAGACGGATCGGATCGAAGCGGATCCCGGCGCGTTTTTCGACCTCTGCTTTGAACACATCAACCCCGACGCGCTCCAGGGTATATTTGGTTTTCGCATTTTTACGATCAGTCCGGTTGCCCCAGTCACGCTGGGTAGTCACCACCGCTTCTGCAACATCCAGGGTTTTATCCAGCGGCAGAAAACCGATTTCACTGGCGGTGCGTGCATAAGTCGCTTTGTTGCCGTGGTCAATTGATAATCCCCCGCCTAACAGCAGGTTAAAACCCACCAGTTTGCCATTTTCGGCAACAGCCACAAAGTTCATATCATTCGCGTGCAAATCGACATCATTATTCGGCGGGATAACGACCGTGGTTTTAAACTTACGTGGCAGATAGGTCGCCCCGAGGATCGGTTCCTGGTCAGTGGTGGCCACTTTCTCCTGATCCCACCAGATTTCCGCATAAGCGCGGGTCTGTGGCAGCAGGTGTTCAGACAGACGTTTTGCCCATTCATAGGCTTCCTGATGCAGTTCAGACTCCACCGGGTTAGAGGTACACAGAACATTACGGTTAACGTCGTTGGCCGTAGCCAGTGCATCCAGTCCGACGTCATGCAGCATCTGATGGGCCGGTTTCACGTTTTTCTTCAGAATACCGTGAAACTGAAATGTCTGGCGGTTAGTCAGACGGATACTGCCATAAAGGGTTTTATCGGCAGCAAAACGGTCAATCGCCAGCCATTGTTGCGGGGTGATGATGCCGCCAGGCAACCGGCAGCGCAGCATCATGGCATGACGCGGTTCCAGTTTCTGCTCAGTACGGCTGGCACGAATATCACGATCATCCTGCTGGTACATACCATGGAACCGTATCAGCAGAAAATTATCTCCGCGGAAACCGCCGGTCAGTCCGTCGGACAGATCGTCAGTAATGGTGCCACGCAGAAAATCACTTTGTTTTTTAAGACGCTCAGCATCAGTGAGCTTGCCTTCCACGACCAGTGGGCCCGGGGTTTTATTACTCATTAGTACACATCTCTCTGGTAACGGCGCGATATGCGCAGCTCACTCAAATATTCGTCGGCAGCATCCCGGTCCATCTGTCCGTATTCGGCAATAATATCGACCAGTGCCTGTTCAACATCTTTCGCCATCCGTCCCGCATCTCCGCAGACATACAGATGTGCACCTTCTTCAATCCAGCGCCAGACGTCAGCACCTTTTTCCCGTAGTTTGTCCTGCACATAGATTTTTTGTGGCTGGTCACGGGACCAGGCAAGATCGATATTGGTCAGCAGACCGTCTCTGACATATTTTTGCCATTCCACCTGATAGAGGAAATCTTCAGTAAAGTGCGGATTACCAAAGAACAGCCAGTTTTTACCGCTGGCCCCGTCGTTATCCCGTTGCTGAATAAAAGCTCGGAACGGGGCAATACCGGTACCCGGACCAATCATTATTACTGGCGTTTGCGGGTCAGCCGGCAGGCGGAAATTATCGTTATGTTCAATAAATACCCGGACTTCCCCCTCTTCCGGCAGACGATCGGCCAGGAATCCGGAAGCACCACCACTACGCGGACGGCCTTCAACCTGGTAACGCACAGTACCCACCGTAATATGGACTTCGTCTTCGGTTTCAGCCTGCGATGAAGCAATGGAATATAAGCGAGGGGTCAGCGGACGCAGCAGGTCTGTCAGCTGTTGTGCCTGTAATTCTGTCGGCGCATGACGCACCATATCGACGATCGGCCATTGCTGTGCATAGGCCTGCAGTGCCGCTTTGTCATTAACCAGTGACAGTAACTCACTGTTACCGGATAAATGGGCATATTTTTCGACAATCTGCGCGGTATTTACTGTCAGTTCAAAATGCAGTTGCAGTGCCCGGACCAGCGGCATGCTCTCACCTTTGATACTGATTTGCTGAGCGCCGTCGAGCCACAATAATTTCAGTAACTCTTCTGCCAGCTGTGGATCATTTTCATACCAGACCCCCAGAGCATCTCCGGGACGGTAACGTAATCCGGAATCGCCTAAGTCAATTTCCAGATGACGGATATCTTTTTCTGAATCATTACCGGTGATCTTCTGATTCACCGACAGAGACGCAACCAGTGGCTGCTCTTTGCTGTAGGGAGAACTGTCAATTTCATCACGGGCACCACTGGCGGCCTGTGCAACCTGCCCGGCAGATGCTTGCGGTAAACGCTGCTTCAGCAGCGAAACAATCTGTTGCCGCCACTGATCCGCGGTGGCACTGAAATCAACATCCGCATCGGCGCGAGCCAGCAGCTGTTCAGCCCCCAGCTCCGCCAGCCGCTGATCGAAATCTTTACCCGCCTGACAGAAAAATTCATAGGACGAGTCCCCCAGACCAAATACCGCAAATGCGGTCTCTTTCATGGCCGGCGCTTTCTTTGATAACAGGTACTTGTGTAAGGCAACGGCCTCTTCCGGCGGTTCCCCTTCCCCCTGTGTAGAGGTCACTATTAGTAGGATTTTTTCGCGAGCTATCTGCTTAAATTTATAATCGCCCGCATTCACCAGACTGACGGTGACTCCTGCCGCCAGCAGCTCATCACGCAGCTGTTCTGCCAGCCGCCGTGCGTTACCGGTCTGAGATGCGGAAATCAGGGTAACCGTCGGGGCCTGATCCACAGCCGCTGCCACCGGAGACGCAGTGCCGGCTGGTGCAGGGTTATCTCCACTGATCCGCCCCCAGAAATAACCTGAAAGCCAGGCCAGCTGGGTAACGGAAAAATCCTGTGTTGTTGCTTGTAGTTGTGCCAGCTGTTCCGCCGAAAGCGGGAGCTGTGGGGCCTGATTGGTCATTGCGTTTATGATTCCAGTATCATCGGCGGAAAAAAGGAGTAAAGAAAGTAAGGTTAACTGTAAAAGTATGCACACAAAAGACAGCTTATGCATATCACATAACCAAATTAGCTAAATGGTTTTTTCGTTAAAATTAACCGGAAAAAGTGGTAAGCAGCACCAGACGTTCACCGGCAGCAGATAACTGCCTGCAAAAGGCAAAATAACCGGGAAAAATGTGAGGCGGGGAGAGTTTTACGGTAGAATCTGCGACTTTAACACTCGGGAATTATTATGCCAGTCACCACACTATTCAAAGAGTTTCAGTTTGAAGCTGCCCACTACCTGCCCCATGTCCCGGACGGACACAAATGCGGCCGCCTGCACGGACACTCTTTTCTGGTCCGTCTGGAAATTACCGGCGAAGTGGACCCGCATACGGGATGGGTGATGGATTTTGCCGAACTGAAAAGATTATTCAACCCCCTGTATGAACAACTGGATCACCACTATCTGAACGAAATTGACGGGCTGGAAAATCCGACCAGTGAAGTGCTGGCCGTATGGATCTGGCAGAAAATGAAACCGCTATTACCGTTACTCAGCGCGGTTATGATTAAAGAGACCTGTACTGCCGGGTGTACTTATCGCGGATAATACACATTTACCGGTAAAGCACCGCGGATCATGGCTGATCCGCGCACTGCTGGCGGTATTTCCCGCCGATCAGGCAATATTCAGATACTTATGGGTCTGCATAGAGAGACGCCAGTTTCTTTCAATACAGGTGCTGATACACAGCTCTGTCGCCTCTTGCTTACAGCTGATCGGCTGTAACGCAATCACCCGCAGTTTATCGTCCTGTAGTTGTGCCAGTAACGCGTCCAGCGCTTCAATATCTCGCTGACGGGCGACCGGGTGTTTGATTTCATCCGCCCGGATAAGTGCCTGCGGCAGTACATCATAGCCACCACGCATATTCACTTTAGGCGATACAGTGACAAAGGTCTCTGCGGAACAGCGGACAGGGTGAGTACCGCTGGTTTCTATCTGGCAACGATAGCCGAAAGCTTCCAGTGCTTCGGTCAGTGAACAGAGATCATAGATTGCCGGTTCACCGCCGGTGATCACTACGTGACGGGCCGTCCAGCCCTGATCACTGATCATTTTCAGTATCGTCAGGGCATCTGCATCACCCCATTTATCGCTTTCAACAGTTTTGGTCAGAATATCGCCTACCGGCACAGCATTTTCCGGTAACTTATCCCAGGTATGTTTAGTATCACACCAGCTGCAGCCAACGGGGCAACCCTGCAAGCGGATAAAAATTGCCGGCACGCCGGTAAAAAAACCTTCCCCCTGAAGGGTTTGGAACATCTCATTGATCGGGTACTGCATTTATGGCTCATATCTGCGGTTCAGTAATCGGCTATTATTACAGATCCTGCGCCGCAGATCATGTCAGATCCTGCGGCGTGCCGCCGCAGGATTCATTGGCTGACAGGTCGCCTGATTAACTGGACGTCAGATGACCGGTTTCATCGGTAATAATACCTTTAATCAGTTTGATTAAATCATCGCGCTGAGTGGCCGTTTTAGACCGGGCGGCACCGGTACAATTTTCCCCCCAGTATTTCACCCAGGTACGGGCGTTGGTGGTGGAAATATAATAGAGTTCGACTTTACCGGCATTGGTCTGCGGACGGGCCAGAATGCCTTCTTCTATTTTCTGACACAGCTTGTAGCTTTTCAGCCATTTATCGGTAGTGATTTGCGGGTAACGGCTCTCCTCACCGTCAGACATCATAATAAAAACTTTACGCCGGTTACTGCCTTCCATCATTACCGGCACCGAACGGATTAACGCCGCGGATAAATGTGTCCAGCCCGAAGGTTCCATATTCTGGAACTGATCCAGCGCTGGTTTAGAATCCGTTAACGGTATCAGCCAGGAAGCGGCACTCTGGTTAGTCAGATCATTACCGGTACTGTGTTTCCACCAGCCGCCCTGCTGGCACATCTGGTAATAAGGCCGGTAGGCGGAGGACGCACTTGAGGCCGTTGACCACAGCATCGGGAAAGTGATAATCGCCTCATCGGAGAACATTTTATCCAGTGTCGCCGTGTAATTGATCGCCTCATCATGTTCGATGGTGTAAGCCGATTTCTGGGTGGTGAACACTCTGGCGGCTTTCGCATATTCATTTTCGATCAGTCGCAGAGACTGCGCCGTAAAAATATCTTCCAGCTGATTACGGGGATCTGCAGGTTGCGGATACTTATCCCGCGGGTCAAAACAGGAATACTGTGCCCTGCCTGTAGTTTTCCCGTAACTGTCATTTTTACGACACCACTGATTACGCATCGCCGCTTCACTGAGCACCGGCGCAGACTTCGCTACATATTTCTTATAAAAATCATAGCGGGCCGTGTCCATATCGTACGTCATGCCATTCAGGCTGCCGGAAGCCAGTTTAGTCGAGACACTTTTATCACTCCAGAACGGGTAATTAATATTCCAGCCGTCATTAGGCACAAATAATACCGAGCAGCCAACGTTTTGCCCGCCGCGCTGGTTGGTTCCCGGCATGATCACTGAAACCCCGGTACTGAAAGGTACAATCGCAATCTTCGACTCCGGGCTGTTTTTCAGTACAAAATCTGTAATTTCAGCAAACACACTTTTCAGTATTCTGATCCTGGTCCCCCTTTGTGACGTAGAGAAATCCACCACAAATACATAGTCGGCGGGTTTCGAGACGTACTTATTCACATTGCCGCTGCCGGAATTAAGTGAGTAGCTGCTCTTACCGGCTGTCACTGTCTGGTAAGTAAACAGCAGTGGCAGATCCATGGCGATATCCACGCTATAGCGGGTATAACGGGTATCGGAAGAAGGTAATTTCTGATTCTGTACGACGTTAAATTTTATTTCAGGAATGGTTTTCAGGCCGGGGAAATAATATTTTATCCAGGCTTCAACCATTGCACGGTTAGTTTCAATTTCTTTCAGCCCTTCGGCGGTTTGTGTGTCGTTTGCCAGGGTCGCTGCAGAGACCGCCAGGGTTGCTTCAGAAGCCGCATCCGCCATTCTGGCTTTGCCGGACATCATCGAAACACTGTTAATCCCGAGGGTCATCAGCCCGACCAGTATCGGCAGCAGTATCGCCATGGGAATAATCATCACACCGCGTTCACAGCTGAACCGTCTTAACACAGATAATCGTTTTTTTATAAACATTTCCGTATGTCTTCCGCTGTCGTTAAGTTATAAGATATGCGGCGACTTCCCTGAATACAAAACAGTGCCGGAACCGCAACTGGCCGGTATTTCGCCACCCAAATGCCCGCCGGATCTTTAAGATACCGCGCCGGTCCTGAGCGGAGGTACCCCGACGGGTTAATATCTATCATCGTCACTTCCAGTTTTCGTGCCAGCGTGGTACTCAGATAGAGTTGCTGATTAATTTCTCTGCTGAGCCGGTTAGATTCCGGAATCTCACTGTTAAGAAAAATCACTGCCTGAATCTTAGCGGTAAATGCACTCCGCTTAGCGGCGGCCTCTGTGACTGTCAGAGGAAAAAAACAACTGCTGAGCAGTAACAGATGCGGAAACTTCATTATTACCTCCTGCTCAGCGGGCCAATACGATATTAGATACCGTAATTGTTTCCGGCAGGGCACCGACAGCACTCAGTAATCCCGATAAGCTGCCTGCCGGGGCAGGCACACTTAAGGTGACCTGATATAAAGGTACCCAGCGCCCGCGGATACTCATCGGCGACAGTTCCGCATACCGGGTCAGGGCGCTGGCAGAAGTGCTACATTTTGCCGCACCGGCGGTCATTTTCTGATACTGGTCGACCTGACGCCGGGTCGTCACCTCTTTAAAACTGAGGCTTTCGACCTGCACACACAGTGTTTTGACACTGTTGTCCCCGGCCATAAACCGGGCCAGTTCAGCAAGCTGACTGACATCACTGCTGGTCAGGGTTTCCCGGCCGTCATACAGATTAACCCGCTCTCTGATCACCGAAGCCAGGGAATAATTTATCCGTTCAGCTTTGCTGCGTGTCATCAGCCAGAATCCGTAATCCAGCGCCGCACAGCTCAGAATCGTCAGTAAGGTAAAAATAAATGCCGCTTCCACCAGCACTGATCCTTGTTCTGACTTTCCCTGCGCGAGAATGCTCTGTTTCAGCCACATATCACTGGTCTCCCCGCTCATATTCCTGCACATACACCAGTTTTCTGCTTAAAGAAGCATCCAGCATTGCAACCAGCTTTTTCACCGCAC
Organism: Tatumella sp. JGM130; assembly: GCF_018257525.1. Classification (NCBI taxonomy): domain Bacteria; kingdom Pseudomonadati; phylum Pseudomonadota; class Gammaproteobacteria; order Enterobacterales; family Erwiniaceae; genus Tatumella; species Tatumella sp. JGM130. The sequence continues at coordinate 25,062 of NZ_JAERJS010000041.1, forward strand.
TGTTATTATCAAAAGCGAATAATAATGGCCGGTAGCGATAACCGGCACTGTAAATTGCCAGCGGATATTGCTGGCCCGCACCGGTAAAGCAATTCTCTTTCAGCGAGTCTTTTACCGAACGGCAATAGGTCACTTTCAACGTAAAGTTTTTCGGATCGACAAACATTTTCCAGAATGCACTTTCCTGAGCCACATTCGCGGCAAATAACGCCGTGTAGTCGCCATTATTCTGTTCAGTACGGGATGTCATTCTCGCGGCTTCTGACAGGGTCAGGTCGAGAGAGGCGGAAACATAAAGAAAACGGTTTATTTCAAAAATAAGAAAAATAAAAAATACGAAGATAATAAAAATTAACGAAAACTCTATGGTGACCACCCCTTGTTCACGGGAGAGACGCTGTCGTAATCTTTTGAGTACTGTTCGCATAACCGGCTCCGGTATTTATCCTCAAAAACTTTCAACCCTGAAAAGATCCGCCACCAGCATATCTGGATTTTTAGCATAACTGCCACGTTTGATAATCTCTTTGGCATAACGCAGATCACCGGTTTTCACCAGCGCAAATGCCAGATTACGATCCAGTTGCGGGTTACGGTAACCGCGCAGATAAACCGGTAATAACATCTGTACCGCCTCGTGATAACGTTTCTGAACGATATAGATCATGGCAATATTATTCACTACCGATTCTTCCTGAAAATACGCATTTCTCGCCAGCCCGAAACTGTCGAGGGCCCCGTTCAGATCACCCATTTCAGCCTGAATGACACCTTTCAGGTTCAGGGCCTCTCCGCTATTGGGGTTTTTATTTAACGCGATGCCGATAAAGTTCAGCGCTTCTTTATATTTCCTCAGGGAATTAAGATTTTTACTCTCCAGCAGATACACTTTCATATCAGCACCGGGTAATGCTACCAACTTATTGATTAGTGTATGATGGTGTTTTTGAGGTACTTTTGTGGCTTCCATTTCTGTGCGTT
>NZ_JAERJS010000042.1:0-25385 GCF_018257525.1 Tatumella sp. JGM130
TGACGGTCTGCGTTTCGCAATCCGTGAAGGTGGTCGTACTGTAGGTGCTGGTGTTGTTGCTAAAGTTATCGCTTAATTGTTGATAGTTTAGCTTCATCAGTCAGAAAGGGCGCTTCGGCGCCCTTTTTCGTTTCTGTTATTTAGCCGGAATATATAAACTACGTGGCAATAAACCGGCTGTAATGAATCAGTACAGCATGCCCGCATGTGATCAGCAGGGCAGGGATACAGAATGATCTCCGGATACAAATTAAAGCACAGGCGAATAGTTAAAGGCTGCGCTGACAATAAACCATCCCCATCCCGCAATTGCCAGATAAAAACCCAGAGGCAGCGGGGTATTTTTCTGCAGACTGACCCTGAGTCTCCCCTGACAGCACAGGGTGGACAGAGCCAGCAGGGTAGCAACCACAATGATGCCCGCTAACGCCTGCCAGCCACACCACGCACCGAGAGCTGCCAGCAGTTTCATATCTCCGCCGCCAATACCCTCTGTATTCCGCCAGTAACGATAGAGATAATTGATGATCAGCAGGGAGCTATAACCGGCACAGATGCCGGCTATCCTTGCGTCGAGAGACAGGGCCGGAAAACAGGCAGCAAACAGTAATCCACTGCATAGCACTGTAAAGACCAGACTATCGGGGAGCAGCAGGTAGCGTCTGTCAATGTCAGCAAGGATGGACAGCAACGCACTGAAGATAACAGCAGCGAACCATGGGAGAATATCCGGCAGTGCAAGACCGGCAATAATACCGGCTATCCCGCCGCCGGCCTCGAACAGCAGCAAGCGGGGCGGCAGGGGATGACGGCAATAGCGGCAGCGGCTCCGTAATACCAGAAAGCTGATCACCGGTAACAGTTCAAACCAGCGAAGCCGGTGGTGACAGACAGCGCACTCAGAGTACGGGCTGCAGATTATGCGGCATTGCCGGCGAAATGACATCCATGGCCGGTAGCGATCGCTGACCAGCCCGCAAAAGCTGCCAGCGATAGTCCCGAATAAAAAAGCGAACAGCAGTAACATAATCTCAGGCCGGTGATGCATCATTCCATAATTCTGTCTGACAAGCACGGAGGGGCGATAACCCGATTAATCTGTTCTGCAGGGGGCTTCTGATGTTAGTGATGAAAATTACGGCTGATAATCTATAAGCGCAGCTAAATTCGCATTTATACTGTTCAGAAACGCATCACCCCTTGCTAATCGCCAGAATATACGTATAATGCGCGGGCTTGCTGAAATTAGCAGCGCGATTCGAGCAGAATCGCAGGCACGCGATTTGTGTTGCCTGACAATACTCCCGATTGGGGAGTTATATGCTGAACGATTACACTCCCCCATCAATCGTAATGGGTGTGAGGAGTAATTATTTTTGTTTATAAAATGTTTGGAGCTCTGGTCTCATGCAGAACCAAAGAATCCGTATCCGTCTTAAAGCGTTTGATCATCGTCTGATCGATCAATCAACCGCGGAAATCGTTGAGACTGCCAAGCGCACTGGTGCGCAGGTCCGTGGTCCAATCCCGCTGCCGACTCGTAAAGAGCGCTTTACCGTTCTGATTTCTCCGCACGTTAACAAAGATGCGCGCGATCAGTACGAAATTCGCACTCACAAACGTCTGGTTGACATCGTTGAGCCAACTGAAAAGACCGTTGATGCTCTGATGCGTCTGGATCTGGCTGCCGGTGTTGATGTGCAGATCAGCCTGGGCTAATCAGGTTTCGAGCGATTAAGAGGTTGATACAATGATTGGATTAGTCGGTAAGAAAGTGGGAATGACCCGTATCTTCACTGAAGATGGCGTTTCTATCCCTGTAACCGTAATCGAAGTTGAAGCAAACCGCGTTACTCAGGTCAAAGGCCTGGAGAACGATGGTTACCAGGCTATTCAGGTGACTACCGGTGCTAAAAAAGCAAGCCGTGTAGCTAAACCTGAAGCAGGTCATTTTGCTAAAGCTGGCGTAGAAGCTGGCCGTGGTCTGTGGGAATTCCGCACCGAAGGTGAAGAATATACCGTTGGCCAGAGCATCAGTGTTGATATCTTCGCTGAAGTTAAAAAAGTAGACGTAACTGGCACCTCTAAAGGTAAAGGTTTCGCAGGTACCGTTAAGCGCTGGAACTTCCGTACCCAGGACGCTACCCACGGTAACTCCTTGTCACACCGCGTACCGGGTTCTATCGGTCAGAACCAGACTCCGGGCAAAGTGTTTAAAGGCAAGAAAATGGCAGGTCACCTGGGTAACGAACGTGTAACCGTTCAGAGCCTGGAAGTCGTTCGCGTTGATGCCGAGCGCAACCTGCTGCTGGTTAAAGGTGCAGTTCCCGGTGCTACCGGAAGCGACCTGATTGTTAAACCAGCTGTGAAGGCGTAAGGGGATAGCAATGGAATTAGTATTGAAAGACGCGCAGAGCGCGCTGACTGTTTCCGAAACTACCTTCGGTCGTGATTTCAACGAAGCGCTGGTTCACCAGGTTGTTGTTGCTTATGCAGCAGGCGCCCGTCAGGGTAGCCGTGCGCAGAAAACTCGCGCAGAAGTCACTGGCTCTGGTAAAAAACCATGGCGCCAGAAAGGCACCGGCCGCGCTCGTGCAGGTTCTGCGAAGAGCCCAATCTGGCGTTCAGGTGGTGTGACTTTTGCTGCACGGCCTCAGGACCACAGTCAAAAAGTTAACAAAAAGATGTACCGCGGAGCGCTGAAAAGCATTCTGTCTGAACTGGTACGTCAGGAACGTTTGATCGTTGTTGAACAGTTCTCTGTAGAAGCGCCTAAAACTAAGCTGCTGGCTCAGAAACTGAAAGACATGGCTCTGGAAGATGTGCTGATCATCACCGGTGAACTGGATGAAAATCTGTTCCTGGCTGCACGTAACCTGTTCAAGGTTGACGTACGTGATGCAGCGGGCATTGACCCAGTTAGCCTGATCGCCTTCGACAAAGTCGTTATGACTGCTGATGCAGTTAAGCAAGTTGAGGAGATGCTGGCATGATCCGTGAAGAACGTCTGCTGAAAGTCGTGCGCGCGCCGCACGTTTCTGAAAAAGCATCTGCTGCGATGGAAAAAACAAATACCATCGTTCTCAAAGTTGCAAAAGATGCGACCAAAGCAGAGATCGTTGCTGCCGTAGAAAAGCTGTTCGAAGTTGAAGTTAAAGACGTAAACACCCTGGTTGTTAAAGGGAAAGTTAAGCGTCACGGACAGCGTGTTGGTCGTCGTAGCGACTGGAAAAAAGCTTACGTCACCCTGAAAGAAGGCCAGAATCTGGACTTCGTCGGCGGCGCAGAGTAAGTCGGAGGAGAGAAACAATGGCAATTGTTAAATGTAAACCGACATCTCCGGGTCGTCGCCACGTAGTTAAAGTGGTGAACCCTGAGCTGCACAAGGGCAAACCTTTTGCTCCGCTGCTGGAAAAAAACAGCAAAAGCGGTGGCCGTAATAATAACGGTCGTATCACTACCCGTCATATCGGTGGTGGTCATAAGCAGGCTTACCGTATTGTTGACTTCAAACGCAACAAAGATGGTATCCCGGCTATCGTTGAACGTCTTGAGTACGATCCGAACCGCTCTGCAAATATTGCACTGGTTCTGTACAAAGATGGTGAACGCCGTTATATCCTGGCTCCAAAAGGTTTAAAAGCTGGCGACCAGATTCAGTCTGGCGTTGATGCTGCGATTAAAGCAGGTAACACCCTGCCGATGCGTAACATCCCGGTAGGTTCAACTGTACATAACGTAGAAATGAAACCAGGCAAAGGCGGTCAGATTGCTCGCTCTGCTGGTACTTACGTGCAGATCGTTGCACGTGATGGTTCCTACGTCACCCTGCGTCTGCGTTCAGGTGAAATGCGTAAAGTCGAAGCTGACTGCCGCGCAACACTGGGCGAAGTCGGTAACGCTGAGCATATGCTGCGCGTTCTGGGTAAAGCAGGTGCAACTCGCTGGCGTGGTGTTCGTCCTACCGTTCGCGGTACTGCGATGAACCCAGTCGATCACCCGCACGGTGGTGGTGAAGGTCGTAACTTTGGTAAGCACCCGGTAACTCCGTGGGGCGTTCAGACCAAAGGTAAGAAGACCCGCAGCAACAAGCGTACTGATAAATTCATCGTACGTCGCCGTAGCAAATAATTTTAGAGGATAAACCATGCCACGTTCTCTCAAGAAAGGTCCTTTTATTGACCTGCACTTGCTGAAGAAGGTAGAGAAAGCGGTGGAAAGCGGTGACAAGAAGCCCCTGCGCACCTGGTCCCGTCGTTCAACGATCTTTCCAAACATGATCGGTTTGACCATCGCTGTCCATAATGGTCGTCAGCATGTACCTGTCTTTGTTTCCGACGAAATGGTCGGTCACAAGCTGGGTGAATTTGCGCCGACTCGTACTTATCGCGGTCACGCGGCTGATAAAAAAGCCAAGAAGAAATAAGGTAGGAGGAAGAGATGGAAACTATCGCTAAACATCGCCATGCTCGTTCTTCTGCTCAGAAGGTTCGCCTGGTTGCGGATCTTGTACGCGGTAAGAAAGTGTCGCAGGCTCTGGATATCCTGACCTATACCAATAAGAAAGCAGCCTTACTGGTTAAGAAAGTCCTGGAATCTGCCATTGCTAACGCCGAACACAACGATGGCGCTGACATCGACGATCTGAAAGTCGCGAAAATTTTCGTCGACGAAGGCCCTAGCATGAAGCGTATTATGCCGCGTGCTAAAGGTCGTGCAGATCGCATCCTGAAGCGCACCAGCCACATTACTGTGGTTGTGTCCGATCGCTGAGACTCTGGAGACTAGCAATGGGTCAGAAAGTACATCCTAATGGTATTCGTCTGGGTATTGTAAAACCCTGGAACTCTACCTGGTTCGCAAATACCAACGAATTCGCTGACAACCTGGACAGCGATTTTAAAGTACGTCAGTTCCTGAACAAAGAACTGGCAAAAGCGTCTGTATCTCGTATCGTTATCGAGCGTCCGGCTAAAAGCATCCGTGTGACTATTCACACTGCTCGCCCTGGTATCGTTATCGGTAAGAAAGGTGAAGACGTAGAAAAACTGCGTAACGTCGTCGCGAAAATCGCTGGCGTTCCTGCGCAAATCAATATCGCCGAAGTCCGTAAACCGGAACTGGACGCTAAATTGGTTGCTGACAGCATCACTTCACAGCTGGAACGTCGCGTTATGTTCCGTCGTGCGATGAAGCGTGCTGTACAGAACGCAATGCGTCTGGGCGCTAAAGGTATCAAAGTTGAAGTAAGCGGCCGTCTTGGCGGTGCTGAAATCGCGCGTACCGAATGGTACCGTGAAGGTCGTGTTCCGTTGCACACACTGCGTGCGGATATCGATTACAACACCTCTGAAGCGCACACCACTTATGGTGTAATCGGCGTTAAGGTATGGATCTTCAAAGGTGAGATCCTGGGTGGTATGGCTGCTGTTGAACAACCGGAAAAACCGGCTGCGCAACCTAAAAAGCAGCAGCGTAAAGGCCGTAAGTAAGGAGAGTCGCTGATGTTACAACCAAAGCGTACAAAATTCCGTAAAGTGCATAAAGGCCGTAACCGCGGTCTGGCTGCTGGTACGGATATTAGCTTCGGTACTTTCGGTCTGAAAGCTGTTGGCCGTGGTCGTCTGACTGCCCGTCAGATCGAAGCAGCACGTCGTGCTATGACCCGTGCAGTTAAGCGTCAAGGTAAAATTTGGATCCGTGTATTCCCGGACAAACCAATTACTGAGAAGCCGCTTGAAGTTCGTATGGGTAAAGGTAAGGGTAACGTAGAGTATTGGGTTGCCCTGATCCAGCCTGGTAAAGTCCTGTATGAAATGGACGGTGTATCAGAAGAGCTGGCCCGTGAGGCATTCAAGCTGGCAGCAGCAAAACTGCCTATCAAAACCACCTTTGTAACTAAGACGGTGATGTAATGAAAGCAACTGAGCTGCGTGAAAAAAGTGTTGAAGAGCTGAACACTGAGCTGCTTAACCTGTTGCGTGAGCAGTTTAACCTGCGCATGCAGGCAGCATCCGGACAGCTGCAGCAGACCCATCTGCTGAAGCAAGTTCGCCGTGATGTTGCACGCGTTAAGACTTTACTGACTGAGAAGGCGGGTGCGTAATGACCGATAAAATCCGTACTCTGCAAGGTCGTGTTGTTAGTGACAAAATGCAGAAATCTGCGGTTGTCGCTATCGAACGTTTCGTGAAACACCCGATTTACGGTAAATTCATTAAGCGTACGACTAAGCTGCACATCCATGACGAGAACAATGAATGTGGCACTGGTGACGTGGTAATTATCCGCGAATGCCGTCCACTGTCCAAGACTAAGTCCTGGACGCTTGTACGCGTTGTGGAAAAAGCGGTTCTGTAATAGAATCTCTTTTCTGTGAAAAATAGATGAACGACTCGTCTGAGTCGTTCATTTTTTCTACCCATCTACGAGAACCGGTGTTATAATGCCGCGCCCTCGATAATGGGGCTTTTAATCGACCTGAAAGTTAGGTCCCGAAGTAGTAGTTGACATTAGCGGAGCACTAAAATGATCCAAGAACAGACTATGCTGAACGTCGCCGACAACTCCGGTGCACGTCGCGTAATGTGTATCAAGGTTCTGGGTGGCTCGCACCGTCGCTACGCAGGCGTTGGCGACATTATTAAAGTTACCATCAAGGAAGCAATTCCTCGTGGTAAAGTTAAGAAAGGTGACGTCCTGAAGGCGGTAGTGGTGCGCACCAGGAAGGGTGTTCGTCGCCCTGACGGTTCTGTCATTCGCTTCGATGGTAATGCATGCGTTATTTTAAACAATAACAGCGAGCAACCCGTCGGAACGCGTATTTTTGGGCCGGTAACTCGTGAACTTCGTACTGAAAAGTTCATGAAAATTATCTCTCTGGCACCTGAAGTACTCTAAGGAGCGAATCATGGCAGCGAAAATCCGTCTTAACGACGAAGTTATCGTGCTTACCGGCAAAGATAAAGGTAAACGCGGTAAAGTAAAAAATGTTTTGTCTTCCGGCAAAGTCATCATTGAAGGTATCAACCTGGTTAAGAAACATCAGAAGCCGGTTCCGGCCCTGAACCAGCCAGGTGGCATCGTTGAAAAAGAAGCTGCAATTCAGGTTTCTAACGTTGCAATTTTCAATGCGGCATCCGGCAAGGCTGACCGTGTAGGCTTTAGATTCGAAGACGGTAAAAAAGTCCGTTTCTTCAAGTCTAACAGCGAAACTATCAAGTAATTTGGAGTAGTACGATGGCGAAACTGCATGATTACTACAAAGACGAAGTAGTTAAGAAACTCATGACTGAGTTTAACTACAATTCAGTCATGCAAGTCCCTCGGGTCGAGAAGATTACCCTGAACATGGGTGTGGGTGAAGCGATCGCTGACAAGAAACTGCTGGATAATGCAGCAGCAGACCTGGCAGCAATCTCCGGTCAAAAACCGCTGGTCACCAAAGCACGCAAATCAGTTGCAGGCTTCAAAATCCGTCAGGGCTATCCGATCGGCTGTAAAGTTACCCTGCGTGGCGAACGTATGTGGGAGTTTCTTGAGCGCCTGATCATCATTGCTGTACCTCGTATCCGTGACTTCCGTGGTTTATCTGCGAAGTCTTTCGACGGTCGTGGTAACTACAGCATGGGTGTCCGTGAGCAGATCATCTTCCCAGAAATCGACTACGATAAAGTCGATCGCGTCCGTGGTTTGGATATTACCATTACCACTACTGCGAAATCTGATGATGAAGGCCGTGCTCTGCTGGCAGCCTTTGACTTCCCATTCCGCAAGTAAGGTAGGGTAAATTCATGGCTAAGCAATCTATGAAAGCACGCGAAGTTAAGCGTGTAAAACTAGCAGACAAGTTCTTCGCGAAACGCACTGAACTGAAAGCGATCATCTCTGATGTGAACGCTTCTGACGAAGATCGTTGGAATGCTGTTCTTAAGCTTCAGGCTCTGCCGCGTGATTCCAGCCCGTCCCGTCAGCGTAACCGCTGCCGCCAAACTGGCCGTCCACATGGCTATGTAGGTAAGTTCGGGTTGAGCCGCATCAAGTTACGTGAAGCCGCTATGCGCGGTGAAGTACCTGGCTTGAAAAAGGCTAGCTGGTAATTGTCACCAATTGAATCACGGGAGTAAAGACTGATGAGCATGCAAGATCCGATCGCGGATATGCTGACCCGTATCCGTAACGGTCAGGCCGCGAACAAAGTTGCGGTCACCATGCCTTCCTCCAAGCTGAAAGTGGCAATTGCCAACGTGCTGAAGGAAGAAGGTTACATTGAAGAATTTAAAATCGAAGGCGACGCTAAGCCTGAACTGGAATTAACTCTTAAGTATTTCCAGGGCAAGGCAGTAGTAGAAAGCATTCAGCGAGTAAGCCGTCCAGGTCTGCGCATTTATAAAGGCAAAGACGAACTGCCAAAAATCATGGCAGGGATGGGTATCGCAGTTGTTTCTACTTCAAAAGGTGTTATGACTGATCGTGCAGCGCGCCAGGCTGGTCTTGGCGGCGAAATTATCTGCTACGTAGCGTAATCGGAGGATAGAATGTCTCGTGTTGCTAAAGCACCTGTCGTTATTCCTGCGGGCGTAGAGGTAAAACTCAACGGTCAGGAAATTTCGATCAAAGGTAAAAACGGCGAGCTGGCTCGTACTATCAATAAAGCGGTTGAAGTTAAGCAGGCTGACAACGCACTGACTTTCGCGCCACGCGAAGGCTTTGCTGACGGCTGGGCACAGGCAGGTACTGCTCGTGCATTGCTGAACTCAATGGTTATCGGTGTTACCGAAGGCTTCACCAAGAAGCTGCAGCTGGTTGGTGTTGGTTATCGTGCGGCTGTTAAAGGCAATGCAGTTAACCTGTCCCTGGGCTTTTCTCACCCTGTGGAACATCAGCTGCCTGCAGGAATCACTGCTGAATGTCCGATTCAGACTGAAATCGTGCTGAAAGGCGCTGATAAGCAGGTGATCGGCCAGGTAGCAGCTGACTTGCGCGCCTACCGTCGTCCTGAGCCTTATAAAGGCAAGGGTGTCCGTTACGCCGACGAAGTCGTGCGTACCAAAGAGGCTAAGAAGAAGTAAGGTAACACTATGGATAAGAAATCTGCTCGTATCCGTCGTGCGACCCGTGCACGTCGCAAGCTCAAAGAGCTGGGTGCTACTCGCCTGGTGGTACATCGTACCCCGCGTCATATTTACGCACAGGTAATCGCTCCGAACGGTTCCGAAGTTCTGGTTGCTGCTTCTACTGTAGAAAAAGCTATCACTGAACAACTGAAGTACACTGGAAACAAAGATGCTGCCATTGCTGTTGGTAAAGCTATCGCTGAACGTGCTGTCGAGAAAGGTATCACTACCGTTTCTTTCGACCGTTCTGGTTTCCAATATCATGGTCGTGTCCAGGCACTGGCAGATGCTGCCCGTGAAGCTGGCCTTCAGTTCTAAGGTAGAGGTCTAAGATGTCACACATCGAGAAACAAGCTGGCGAACTGCAGGAAAAACTGATCGCGGTTAACCGTGTATCTAAAACCGTTAAAGGTGGTCGTATCTTCTCCTTCACAGCTCTGACTGTTGTTGGTGATGGTAATGGTCGCGTTGGTTTTGGTTACGGTAAAGCGCGTGAAGTTCCAGCAGCTATCCAGAAAGCGATGGAAAAAGCCCGTCGCAACATGGTAAATGTCGCGCTGAATAACGGTACCCTGCAACACCCGGTTAAAGGTGTTCACACAGGTTCTCGCGTATTCATGCAGCCGGCTTCAGAAGGTACGGGTATCATTGCCGGTGGTGCAATGCGTGCGGTTCTGGAAGTCGCCGGGATTCATAACGTTCTGGCTAAAACCTATGGTTCTACTAACCCGATCAACGTGGTTCGTGCAACTATTGATGGCCTGAGCAATATGAATTCTCCTGAGATGGTCGCTGCTAAGCGTGGTAAAACCGTCGAAGAAATTCTGGGGTAATTATCATGGCAAAGACTATTAAGATTACTCAAACCCGTAGTGCAATCGGTCGTCTGCCTAAACATAAGGCAACACTGCTTGGCCTGGGTCTGCGTCGCATTGGTCATACTGTAGAACGTGAGGATACTCCTGCGGTTCGCGGTATGGTTAACGCGGTTTCCTACATGGTTAAAGTGGAGGAGTAAGAGATGCGTTTAAATACTCTGTCTCCGGCCGAAGGGTCTAAGCACGCTTCCAAACGTTTGGGTCGTGGTATTGGTTCCGGTCTCGGAAAAACCGGTGGTCGTGGTCACAAAGGTCAGAACTCACGTTCTGGTGGTGGCGTACGTCGCGGTTTCGAGGGTGGCCAGATGCCTTTATACCGTCGTCTGCCAAAATTTGGCTTTACTTCTCGCAAAGCAATGGTTACAGCCGAAGTTCGTCTGTCTGACCTGGCGAAAGTAGAAGGCGGTATTGTTGACCTGAACACGCTGAAAGCAGCTAACATTATCGGAATTCAGATTGAATTCGCGAAAGTTATCCTGTCTGGCGAAGTTTCTGCTCCGGTAACGGTTCGTGGTCTGCGTGTCACCAAAGGTGCTCGTGCCGCAATCGAAGCTGCTGGCGGTAAAATTGAGGAATAAGTGAGCTGATGGCTAAACAACCAGGATTAGATTTTCAAAGTGCCAAGGGCGGTATCGGTGAACTAAAGCGCAGACTTCTGTTTGTAATAGGTGCACTGATTGTCTTCCGTATTGGCTCTTTTATTCCAATCCCTGGTATTGATGCCACAGTCCTTGCCAAACTGCTTGAACAACAGCGTGGCACCATCATTGAAATGTTTAACATGTTCTCTGGTGGTGCTCTGAGCCGTGCTTCGATCTTTGCTCTGGGTATTATGCCGTATATTTCGGCATCGATTATTATCCAGCTGCTGACGGTGGTTCATCCGGCGTTAGCGGAAATAAAGAAAGAAGGGGAGGCTGGACGTCGTAAGATAAGCCAGTATACCCGCTACGGTACGTTAGTGTTGGCAATATTCCAGGCCGTGGGCATTGCCACCGGTCTGCCGAATATGCCTGGTATGCAAGGCCTGGTGATGAATCCGGGCTTTGCATTCTACTTTACTGCTGTTGTGAGCCTGGTGACCGGGACAATGTTCCTGATGTGGCTGGGTGAGCAGATTACTGAACGAGGTATCGGTAACGGTATTTCGATCATTATTTTTGCCGGTATTGTTGCGGGTTTACCGCAGGCCGTAGGCCACACTATCGAGCAAGCGCGGCAAGGTGACCTGAACTTCCTCCTGTTGCTGTTGGTTGCAGTTCTTGTATTTGCAGTGACTTTCTTTGTTATTTTCGTTGAACGTGGTCAACGCCGCATTGTGGTAAACTACGCTAAACGTCAACAAGGTCGTCGTGTATACGCTGCACAGAGCACACATTTACCGTTGAAAGTAAATATGGCAGGCGTTATTCCGGCTATTTTTGCTTCCAGCATCATCCTGTTTCCGGCGACAATTGCGTCCTGGTTCGGGGGCGGTACCGGTTGGAACTGGCTGACAACTATTTCGATGTATTTACAGCCAGGTCAGCCGCTTTATGTGCTACTCTATGCGACTGCAATCATCTTCTTCTGTTTCTTCTACACGGCGTTGGTTTTCAACCCACGTGAAACAGCAGATAACCTGAAGAAGTCTGGTGCATTCGTACCGGGAATTCGTCCGGGAGAGCAAACGGCCAGGTATATCGATAAGGTAATGACGCGTTTAACTCTGGTTGGCGCTTTGTATATTACTTTTATCTGTCTGATCCCGGAGTTCATGCGTGAGGCGATGAATGTCCCCTTCTACTTCGGCGGTACTTCACTGCTGATTGTAGTTGTCGTCATCATGGACTTTATGGCTCAAGTGCAAACTCTGATGATGTCGAGTCAGTATGAGTCTGCATTGAAGAAAGCAAACCTGAAAGGCCAAGGCCGTTAATTCAGGAGCTTGAGAAGTTACGGAGAGTAAAAATGAAAGTTCGTGCTTCCGTCAAGAAATTATGTCGTAACTGCAAAATCATCCGTCGCGACGGTGTTGTACGTGTGATTTGCAGTGCCGAGCCTAAGCATAAACAGCGCCAGGGCTGATTTTTTCGCATATTTTTCTTGCAAAGTCGGGTTGAGCTGGCTAGATTAGCCAGCCAATCTTTTGTATGTTAATGCGTTCCCATTTGAGTATCCTGAAAACGGGCTTTTCGGAATGGAACGCAGTTAATAAGTAATAGGAGTGCATAGTGGCCCGTATAGCAGGCATTAACATTCCTGATCATAAACACACCGTTATCGCATTAACTGCGATCTTCGGTATCGGTAAAACCCGTTCTAAGGCGATTTGTGCCTCTACGGGTATTGCTGAAGATGTTAAGATCAGTGAGCTGTCTGAAGAACAGATTGAACAACTGCGTGAAGCAGTTGGCAAATTCGTTGTTGAAGGTGATCTGCGTCGTGAAGTTACCCTGAGCATCAAGCGTCTTATGGACCTTGGTTGCTACCGTGGTTTGCGTCATCGTCGTGGTCTTCCGGTTCGCGGTCAGCGTACCAAGACCAATGCACGTACCCGTAAGGGTCCGCGCAAACCGATCAAGAAATAATCGGGGTGGGTAAATAATGGCAAAGGCACCAGTTCGTGCACGTAAGCGTGTAAGAAAACAAGTCTCAGATGGCGTGGCTCATGTCCATGCGTCTTTTAACAACACCATCGTTACCATTACTGATCGTCAGGGTAACGCACTGGGTTGGGCAACTGCCGGTGGTTCCGGTTTCCGTGGTTCTCGTAAATCTACGCCGTTCGCTGCTCAGGTTGCTGCAGAGCGCTGCGCAGAAGCTGTGAAAGATTACGGTATTAAGAATCTGGAAGTTATGGTTAAGGGTCCGGGTCCGGGTCGCGAATCAACTATTCGTGCTCTGAACGCCGCTGGTTTCCGCATCACTAATATTACTGATGTGACTCCGATCCCTCACAACGGTTGTCGTCCGCCGAAAAAACGTCGCGTATAACGCCCCGTTTTTTAGGTAAGTTGGAGAAAGAAAATGGCAAGATATTTGGGTCCTAAGCTCAAGCTGAGCCGTCGTGAGGGCACTGACTTATTCCTTAAGTCTGGTGTTCGCGCGATCGATACCAAGTGTAAGATTGAACAAGCCCCTGGTCAGCATGGTGCGCGTAAACCGCGTCTGTCTGATTACGGCGGTCAGTTACGTGAGAAGCAGAAAGTTCGTCGTATCTACGGTGTTCTGGAGCGTCAATTCCGTAACTATTATAAAGAAGCAGCTCGTCTGAAAGGCAACACAGGTGAAAACCTGCTGGTTCTGCTGGAAGGCCGTCTGGATAACGTAGTTTATCGTATGGGCTTTGGTGCCACTCGTGCTGAAGCACGTCAGCTGGTTAGCCATAAAGCTGTTATGGTAAATGGCCGCGTTGTTAACATCGCTTCTTATCAGGTTTCTCCGAATGATGTTGTCAGCATCCGTGAGAAAGCCAAAAAGCAATCTCGCGTGAAAGCCGCTCTGGAGCTGGCTGAACAGCGTGAAAAGCCAACCTGGCTTGAAGTTGATGCAGCGAAGATGGAAGGTGTGTTCAAGCGTCAGCCTGAACGTACAGATCTGTCTGCGGACATTAACGAGCACCTGATCATCGAGCTTTACTCTAAATAAAGCTTGAGTACCAAAGAGAGGACACAATGCAGGGTTCTGTGACAGAGTTTCTAAAACCGCGCCTGGTAGATATCGAGCAAGTGAGTTCGACGCACGCCAAGGTGACCCTTGAGCCTTTAGAGCGTGGCTTTGGCCATACTCTGGGTAATGCACTGCGCCGTATTCTGCTTTCTTCCATGCCGGGTTGCGCGGTGACCGAGGTTGAAATTGATGGTGTACTTCATGAGTACAGCACCAAAGAGGGAGTACAGGAAGATATCCTGGAAATCCTGCTCAACCTGAAAGGGCTGGCGGTGAGAGTTCAGGGTAAAGATGAAGTCATTCTGACCCTGAATAAATCTGGCATTGGCCCTGTGACTGCAGCCGATATCACCCATGATGGTGATGTCGAAATCGTCAAGCCACAGCATGTAATTTGCCACCTGACTGATGAAAACGCTTCTGTTAGTATGCGTATCAAAATTCAGCGTGGTCGTGGTTATGTGCCGGCTTCTGCCCGAATTCATTCGGAAGAAGATGAGCGCCCGATTGGTCGTTTATTAGTCGATGCTTGCTACAGCCCTGTAGATCGTATTGCCTACAATGTTGAAGCAGCTCGTGTTGAGCAACGTACCGACCTGGACAAGCTGGTCATCGAAATGGAAACCAACGGCACAATCGATCCTGAAGAGGCGATTCGTCGTGCGGCAACCATCCTGGCAGAACAACTGGACGCTTTTGTTGACTTACGTGATGTACGTCAGCCAGAAGTTAAAGAAGAGAAACCAGAATTCGATCCGATCTTGCTGCGCCCTGTTGACGATCTGGAATTGACTGTCCGCTCTGCTAACTGCCTTAAGGCAGAAGCTATCCACTACATCGGTGATCTGGTACAACGTACTGAGGTTGAGCTTCTTAAGACGCCTAACCTTGGGAAAAAATCTCTTACCGAGATCAAAGACGTGCTGGCTTCGCGTGGACTGTCACTGGGCATGCGCCTGGAAAACTGGCCACCGGCAAGCATTGCTGATGAGTAACCGGATCACAGGTTAAGGTTTCACTGAGAAGGATAAGGTCATGCGCCATCGTAAGAGTGGTCGTCAACTGAACCGTAACAGCAGCCATCGCCAGGCTATGTTCCGTAACATGGCTGGTTCATTGGTTCGTCATGAGATCATCAAGACGACTCTGCCGAAAGCCAAAGAGCTGCGTCGTGTAGTTGAGCCGCTGATTACTCTTGCCAAGACCGACAACGTAGCTAATCGTCGTCTGGCATTCGCACGTACTCGTGATAACGAGATCGTTGCAAAACTGTTTAATGAACTGGGCCCGCGTTTCGCGAGCCGTGCAGGTGGTTACACTCGTATTCTGAAGTGTGGCTTCCGCGCTGGAGACAACGCTCCGATGGCATACATCGAGCTGATTGATCGTCCGGAAGTTCAGGCAGAAGCAACTGCAGAGTAATTTGCAGAAATTAAAAGACCCGCTACGGCGGGTTTTTTATTGTCTGAACAAAAGTGAAGTGCAAAACTGTGATATCAGAGACGACACGGGAGATGTTTCATGTGGCTGATTGACCAACTGGCGGAACGGCATATTCAGGCAGCACTGAATAAGGGGGAGCTTTCCGGGCTTAGCGGCGAAGGTAAACCACTTCAGCTTGATGATGACAGCCAGATTCCTCAGGAATTACGTACCGCTTACCGGTTATTAAAGAATTCGGGTTATCTGCCTCCTGAGCTGGAAGCAAGGCGCGAAGCTCTTGAACTGGCAGATCTTTTGCAACACCTGGATCCTGATGATCATCAGGCCGCTGAATATCATAAACAGCTGCGTCTGCTGGAGTTGAAACTACATCAGGCAGGTCTGAGCACAGAATTTCTTTATGATCGTCACTATGGCGATACTATTATCCGGAATTTAAAGGGCAAAACTGAATAAAGGAAAAGATATGAGTACCTATCGACATCGCAAAGGTGTTATTGCTGATAATGCACTGCAGGCATTGCTTTATGATCCTCTGTTCAGGCAGAGAAGAGAGAACAATAAAAAAGGAAAAGGAAGTTACCGGCGTAAAACCAGGGATAACCGTCAGTGCGGAGAGAGTAATGAAAAAAATATTTTTCATTACTCTCTTTTTTTTAATAAAAAAAAGCCGCTATATCATTGATATAACGGCTTACTTTTAGCCGGTAATTATTTTTTTTCTTTTAATAAATCACGGATTTCTGTCAGCAAGACTTGTTCAGCACTCGGTCCTTTTGCTGCAGGTTCTGCTTTTTTATACAGTTTGTTCATCATTTTTATCGCGATAAAAATCGCAAACGCAACAATCACAAAATCAAAAACAGATTGCAGAAAAACACCATATCCCATGACAACCGCTGGCGTCGTACCATCGGCGGCTTTCAGTACCCACTTGAATTGACTGAAATCGACTCCGCCAATCAGCAGCCCCAATGGCGGCATAATAATATTCGCGACCAGTGAAGAGACAATTTTACCGAAGGCTGCACCGATGATGACACCGACAGCAAGGTCAACAACATTTCCACGCATGGCAAAATCGCGAAATTCTTTGAAAAAACTCATATTATCCCCTGATCTAAAACTAAGTAGTTCTGTTTACGTTAACTATGATATTAGTTAATTAGTGCTTATTTTTCCATATTTGCCATAAAACTCTTTTACGCAGCTTGATGATCTGACGTGTTGCTGGCCGGGCTTCCTTGCGGTGACATCACATCCGTATCCTGGTTATCTGCATCCCCGAAGATACGGCCAGCAGCTGGCGGCTGCTGGCTGATATTCTGGTTAGAGAAAAAACGGACTCGGCTGGAATAGTTTCTCGACATCAGGCACAAATTTTTTGTCAGTCAGGAACATAATGACATGGTCACCTTGTTCGATACGGACATTATCATTCGCTATCATTACTTCCTCACCACGGACTACGGCGCCGATAATGGTCGCCGGTGGCAATTTTATCTCACTGATCATACGGCCAACGACCCGTGAGGTAGTTTCATCACCATGTGCGATAGCTTCGATGGCTTCAGCAATACCACGCCGCAGGGAAGAAACGCCGACAATATCTGCTTTCCGGACATGCCCGAGCAGTGCAGAGATAGTGGCTTGTTGCGGAGAAATCGCAATATCAATGACGCTTCCCTGCACCAGGTCGACGTAAGCACGTCGCTGGATCAGAACCATGGCTTTTTTGGCACCCATTTTTTTAGCCAGCATGGCGGACATGATATTAGCTTCATCATCATTGGTGACCGCAATAAACAGATCGATCTGATCGATATGTTCTTCTGCGAGTAACTCCTGGTCCGATGCATCACCATAGAAGACGATAGTATCATTCAGCAGTTCAGCCAGTTCTGCCGCACGTTCAGCATTTCGTTCAATCAGCTTAACGCTGTATTGTTTTTCCAGTTGCTGTGCCAGCCCGAAGCCGATATTACCGCCACCGACCAGCATGATCCGTTTATAAGGTTTTTCCAGCCGCTGCATTTCACTCATCACTGCACGGATATGCTGATTGGCCGTAATGAAGAACACTTCATCACCCGCTTCAATGATAGTTGAACCCTGAGGACGGATAGGCCGATCCTGGCGAAAAATAGCAGCAACCCGGCTTTCGATATGTGGCATATGTTCCCGCATCACTGATAGCGGATTGCCAATCAGTGGTCCGCCGTAATAGGCTTTGACTACCGCAAGGCTGACTTTGCCTTCAGCGAAGTTAACCACCTGCAGTGCGCCCGGATATTGGATCAGGCGGTATATGCTATCGATCACCAATTGCTCAGGAGAAATAAGATGATCAATAGGGATCGCCTCAGGGATAAATAATTTATCATTATCACGCAGATATTCCGCCGCCCGGATCCGCGCGATCCGGTTGGGAGTATTAAATAATGAATACGCTATCTGGCAGGCGACCATATTGGTTTCATCTGAACTGGTTACGGCAACCAGCATATCTGTATCTTCAGCCCCTGCCTCCCGTAAGACCCTGGGATGGGATGCCTGGCCAGTGACTACACGTAAATCGAATTTATCCTGCAGCTGGCGCAGTCTTCCCGGGTCAGTATCCACAACAGTGATATCGTTATTTTCCCCCACCAGATTTTCTGCCAGTGTTCCGCCGACCTGCCCGGCGCCAAGGATAATAATTTTCATCGTCGTTTCACTCTTATGGGTTATGCGGTTTTGATCAGTTTAGCGTAGAAAAAACCATCACCGCCATCCTGCTGTGGGAACACCTGTAAACCATTAATATCACCACCCGGCAGTGAAACAGGCTGTGCTTCAGGATGGCGTTGCAGAAAGGCAGCTATCTGTAAATGGTTTTCCTGCGGCAGTACGGAGCAGGTTGCATAAACCAGTGTTCCGCCGGCTTTCAGGTGTGGCCATACAGCGTCCAGTATTTGCGCCTGTAATGTCGCCAGCTCATCAATATCACTGTCGCGGCGCAGCCACTTTATATCCGGGTGACGGCGAATAACACCGGTAGCAGAGCAGGGGGCATCCAGTAAAATACGGTCAAATTGACGTTCACCGCACCAGTCTGCCGGGGTTCTTCCGTCCCCCTGTTTTACTTCGGCTTGCATTTGCAGCCGTGCAAGATTTTCAGTGACGCGGCTCAAACGTTGTTCATCAACATCGACAGCCAAAACCCTGGCATCCGGCGCTATCTCGAGAATATGCGTTGTCTTACCGCCCGGGGCTGCACACAGATCGAGGATATCTTCGTTATCCTGCGGGGCCAGATATTGCGCACAACGTTGTGCTGATAAGTCCTGTACCGTCACCCATCCTGCAGAAAATCCGGGTAACTGATGTACTGCTGCGGGTTTTTCCAGCCGGACGCCATCGACAGATAAATCGTCGCTAAAGCCAGTCATTCCTTCCGCAGCCAGTAACTTCAGCCATTGATCACGTGAATGATGCTGGCGGTTAACTCTGAGCCACATCGGCGGGCGCTGATTGTTAGCATCGATAATCTGCTGCCATTGTGCTGGCCAGCTGGTTTTTAGCCGTTTAATTAACCATGAAGGATGCAGCAGATTGACACTTTGTCCGGTTAATTCTTCCAGTAGTTCTGTCTGACGGCGCTGAAACTGACGTAAGACCACGTTTATCAGTCCTTTCAGGCTCTGTCTTTTGAGAACCACAGCACCTTCAACGGTTTCTGCGAGGATGGCATGGGGCGGGATACGGGTATACAGCATCTGATAAATACCGACCATCAGCAGGTAGTGTATCGTCCGTTGTTTACCGGTCATTGGCCGTTCCATTAGCTTACCAATCAGGGCATCTAACTGTGGCAGCGTCCGGGCGATACCGAAACAGATTTCCTGTAACAGTGCACTGTCTTTATCACTGAGCCCCTTTTGTGCCGCAGGCAATATGGTACCCAGTGACTGGCCTTTATCGACCACCTGCTCAATCAGCCGTGCTGCCAGACTGCGCAGGTTTGTTGTTTTTTTCATGAGATATCTTCAACGGGCCGGCGTTGCCGGCAGGTTTCGTGTCCTCAGGCCAGGACAGTACCAGAAGTGAACCATTCCTGACGTGAGTTAAGCAGATCTTTGGCTGGCATCGCTTTTTTACCCGCGGGCTGCAGGATTTCCAGTTGCAGTACACCTTCTGCAGTGGCGACTTGTATACCCTGTTTGTCAGACTGTACGATTGTCCCTGGCTGTACGTCCTGATGGGGAAGTACCGTGGCCAGCCATACTTTGACCGGTTGTTCATCAACCATAAAGTAACTCACCGGCCAGGGATTAAAGGCCCGGATACACCTTTCCAGCTGTTTGGCGGACAGATTCCAGTCCAGTCTGGCTTCTTCTTTACTGAGTTTACTTGCATAGGTTGCCAGGGAATCATCCTGCTTTTCCGCGACAGCAGTTCCGTTGGCAAGCTGTTGCAGGGTTTGCAGCATCCCTTGCGGGCCCAGTTGTGCCAGCGAATCATACAGCGAAGCACTGGTATCCTGCGGGGTTATCGGGCAATTAAGCCTGAGTAACATGTCACCGGTATCCAGGCCGATATCCATCTGCATGATGGTTATACCTGTATGCTGATCTCCAGCCCAGAGTGCACGCTGGATAGGCGCAGCACCACGCCAGCGCGGCAGTAATGAACCGTGAACATTAATACATCCCAGACGTGGCATATCGAGAACCGCCTGTGGTAATAACAAGCCATACGCGACAACCACCATGATGTCGGCATCCAGGCCGGCGATTAATTGCTGATTTTCCTGCTGACGTAAGGACGCTGGCTGGAAAACGGGAACCTGATGAGATTCCGCCAGGGCTTTCACCGGGCTGGCAACTAACTTTTTACCGCGGCCGGCAGGGCGGTCTGGCTGAGTAAAGACACCGACGATCTGATGTTCAGATGCAAACAGCGCGTCAAGATGACGCGCTGCAAAATCAGGTGTGCCGGCAAAAATGATTTTTAACGAATCGGACACAATCACCCCTTATGCGGGTTTCAGGACGCCCTGGACGTTTGCCGGGCAAGTTTTTCCAGTTTCTGACGGATACGCTGACGTTTCAGCGGCGACAGATAATCGACAAATAATTTACCCATCAGATGATCCATTTCATGCTGAATGCAGATTGCCAGCAGGCCATCGGTTTCCAGCTCGTAGGATTCACCGTCACGGTTCAGGGCACGGATCTTCACCCGTTCAGCCCTGGGTACCAGTGCGCGTTGTTCAGGAATGGAAAGACAACCTTCCTCAATTCCGGTTTCGCCACTTTTTTCCAGTAATTCAGGGTTTATCAGTACCAGCTGTTGCTCCCGGTTCTCGGAAACATCAATCACAATAATGCGCTGATGGATATCGACCTGAGTTGCAGCCAGACCGATACCTTCTTCGGCATACATAGTCTCGAACATGTCGTCGACAATGCGCTGAATATCTTTATTTACTTCTTTTACTGGCGCAGCAACTGTACGGAGTCGCTCGTCAGGGAAATGTAATACCTGTAAGACTGACATAAATTTCCGGATATTTATTCATGATATTTTAATTGACTGCCTTATATTGTAGACGTTTCATCAGGTGATTGACAGTATTGCCGCAGGGATAAAGCGTCTGTCAGAGGGATCGCCGGATGGATAGAACAGAGAAATGGTTACGCCTTGCTGCGGTCCGGGGCCTGAAGCATACAGCCAGGCTGGCAGTCATTTATCAGCTTGAAGATCAGCCGGTAATAACTGAAGCTTTTCTGCAGTCACTCCTTCTGACACCACAACAATGCCAGCAGTTTTTTAGTGTCAGTGAAACCGGGCTTACACTGACCCGAAAATGGCTTGATACTGAAAATCATCATCTGGTGTGCTTTTCTGATACCAGATATCCGCATTTACTGGCAGAGACAACAGGAGGGCCGTTGTGTCTGTTTGTCGAAGGCGATCCGGCAGTACTTTCTTCACCTCAGCTGGCAATTGTTGGCAGCCGGCAATGTACCAGATACGGTCAGCACTGGACTGAATGCTTTTCCCGGGCCTTATCTCTGAGCGGGCTGACACTGACCAGCGGACTCGCACTGGGAGTTGACAGCATAGCCCATCGTGCTGCTTTAGCCTCCGACGGGAAAACGGTAGCAGTGCTGGGCAGCGGGTTAATGAATATCTATCCGCGCCAGCACTGGCAGCTTAGCCGTGACATCATCCTGCAGGGCGGAGCAATAGTTTCTGAATTTCCTCTGACGGCAGCACCACACCCCGGGAACTTTCCCCGGCGTAACCGGATAATCAGTGGCCTGAGCCTGGGGGTGCTGGTGACAGAAGCTGTGCTGAAAAGTGGATCATTAATTACGGCCCGTTATGCGTTAGAACAAAACCGTAACCTGTATGCCTTGCCCGGTGCGCTGGCTAAACCTGAAAGCGAAGGAACGCACTGGCTTATCCAGCAGGGGGCGTTACTGGTGACCCACCCGAATGATGTGCTGGAAGATTTACAAACCGGTTATCATTCTTTGCTGTTTTCTGCGGTTGAACAAATAAATTCATCAGAGTATGACACTGTTCCATTGCCATTTGCTGGTGTGTTGGCTAACGTAGATGATGAGGTTACACCTGTTGACGTCGTCGCTGAACGTGCCGGCCAACCTGTGCCAGTTATCGCCACTGCGTTATTAGAACTGGAGTTAGCAGGATGGATCGCAGCTGTACCCGGCGGCTATGTCCGTTTAAGGAGGGCATGCCATGTTCGACGTACTTATGTACTTGTTTGAGACTTATATTCATACCGGGACTGACACGCAGGTTGACCAGGGGAAGCTGACGGATGATCTTACTGACGCGGGCTTTGAGCAGGACGATATTGCCAATGCCCTGAGCTGGCTGGAGAAACTGGCTGATTATCAGGAAGGGCTGATCGAGCCTATCCGGATGGCGTGCGATCCGCTGTCGATGCGTATTTATACACCTGAAGAGTGTCAGAAGCTTGATGCAGACTGTCGCGGATTTTTGCTGTTCCTGGAGCAGATCCGGGTACTGAATCTTGAAACCCGTGAAATGGTTATTGAGCGGGTAACCGCTCTGGATACCCGGGAATTTGAACTTGATGACCTGAAGTGGGTGGTCCTGATGGTATTGTTTAATATTCCGGGATGTGAAGATGCGTATCAGCAAATGGAAGAGTTACTTTTCGATGCTAATGACAGTATTCTCCACTGATAATATCTTCTGTGTAGTGAAATTATGACTAAAACAGCACTGTTTGCTGTGCACCATCAGGAAAATTGCCCCGTCTGCGGGGCTGAATTAGTGATTCGTTCTGGTAAGCACGGCCCTTTTACCGGATGTTCGGCTTATCCTGAATGTGATTATATCCGTCCGCTGGGACCGCGGAGTGATGGTCACGTTATTAAAATTCTTGAAGGCATTCCTTGCCCTGAGTGCGGCGCAGATAAAGCGCTGCGTCAGGGACGCTACGGGATGTTTATTTGCTGCAGCCATTACCCGGACTGCACACATAGCGAAACTATCGACCAGCCGGATGATACCGGAATTTCCTGTCCACAGTGCCAGCAGGGTGAACTGGTTCAGCGTCGTTCCCGTTACGGTAAATATTTCCACGCCTGTAGCCGTTACCCTGATTGCCAGTTTGTCGTGAATACCCGGCCGGTCGCCGGAGAATGCCCTGCATGTCATTTTCCTTTGTTAACAGAAAAGAAGACAGCTAAAGGCGTACGTTTAATTTGTGCCAGTAAAGTGTGCGGCAAGCCCGTCGCCGAAGATAACCAGGAAAAATAGCGTCCATTATGTCGACTGATTCAGTTTCAGATTCTTTGCAATATTGTGTTGAGCAATTACATAACAATGAGGTTATCGCCTACCCGACCGAAGCAGTATTCGGTCTGGGATGTGATCCGGACAGTGAGCAGGCGGTAATGGCTTTGCTGGCGTTAAAAAAACGCCCTGCAGAAAAAGGATTGATCCTTATTGCCGCGAACTATCAACAACTGTTTCCTTATATAAGTGATGAACGACTGACGACAGAACAACGAGAACGAATGTTTTCTCACTGGCCGGGGCCGGTGACATTTGTGGTTCCTTCAACAGCTCCGGGCTGGCTCAGAGGACGTTTTGATTCACTGGCTGTAAGGGTCAGTGACCATCCCGGTGTGCAGCAGCTATGCCTGGCTTTTGGTAAACCACTGGTTTCTACCAGTGCGAACTTATCCGGTCAGGAACCCTGCCGGAATGTCCGGGAAGTGGCGGAACAGTTTGGTACGGATTTCCCCGTATTAAATGATGTGACCGGCGGGCGTGACAATCCTTCAGAAATCCGGAATGTTATTACCGGTGAACTTATCCGGCAGGGGTAACGCATGGACGATTTTGTTGTTTTTGGAAATCCGGTTAATCACAGTAAATCGCCTTTTATCCATCAGCTGTTTGCCGCACAGACAGGAGTCCCGCATAGCTACGGACGGATATGTGCACCTGTTGATCAGTTTGTATCGACAGCCAGTGTCTTTTTCAGTGAGGGAGGGAAGGGAGCAAATGTCACTTTACCTTTCAAGCAGGAAGCCTGTGCCATGGCGGACGAACTGACAGAACGTGCCGCATTATCAAAAGCGGTTAATACATTAAAGAAACTGCCTGATGGAAAACTGCTGGGTGATAATACCGATGGCATAGGTTTGCTTAGCGACCTGCAACGATTACAGATGATTACTCCCGACTCGCATATTCTGCTGGTGGGCGCTGGCGGGGCGGCGAGGGGCGTGATTCTGCCATTGCTTGCATTCGGTTGCAGGATAACTATAACTAACCGCACTCTTTCCAGAGCAGAAACGCTGGTCGAAACTTACGGTCATGCAGGAACGATTATTGCCAGTGAACATAACTCGCTGCAGCACGGCTATGATCTGATTATTAATGCAACATCCAGCGGGGTAAAGGGCGAAGTTCCCCGACTTCCCGACACAGTCTTCAGCAGCACGACGCAGTGTTACGATATGTTCTACCAGCAGGGTAATACTCCTTTTCTGAGCCTTGCGGCACAGCAAGGGGCGGGGGTATGTGCTGATGGGATAGGGATGCTGGTGGCACAGGCAGCACATTCATTTATGTTATGGCACGGTGTCATGCCCGATATCAAACCCGTGATCGACGCTGTGAAAGAAGCATTACAGCCATGAATCAGGCATTACAATTCCCGGACCGTGAAGAGTGGGATGAGGTCAGACAGGCCGTATGTTTTCCTGCTTTATATCAGGGGATGCAGCTTCACTGTGCTATCACCGCTGCTGACCTTCGCCATAGATTTGGTGAAGGTCAGCCACTTAAGCTGTTCCGTCAGCATCGCTGGGACATCGAAGATGATATGGAATCGCGGATAATCGCCGGTACTGACGATGATTATGGCTGGTTCTGGTTATCTTCGGACAGATAGTTATTTTTCCATTTAACGTAGTTTGCTGCGGAATACAACAGCCCCTGCTTTTCGTCGTCTGTCAGACGACGAATTTGCTTTACGGGGCTTCCCAGATACAGGTAGCCGCTTGCCAGTCGTTTGCCTGGCGGAACCAGACTCCCTGCCCCGATCATGACATCTTCTTCTATATATGCACCATCCAGCAAAATTGAACCCATTCCGACCAGTACCCGATTCCCGATAGTGCAGCCATGTAGCATAGCTTTATGTCCGACAGTAACATCATCGCCAATTATCAGTGGGTGACCTTGCGGATTATTTATGGAACAGTGGCTGACATGCAAAACACTGCCATCCTGAATATTACTGCGTTTACCGATAGCTATCTTATTTACATCACCCCGTATCACAACCAGTGGCCAGATACTGACATCATCACCAATAATGACATTGCCTGTCACAACGCTGGAGGGATCGATCATAACGTCTGCGCCGGTTTGTGGTGAATATCCCTGGTATTGACGTAACGGATTAACGGACATAACAGAAACTCCATTATTGCTCTTTCACTGATACCGGCAGGGGAAATATGAGTTTTCCCTCTTACGGCGACGCTTTTACCCGGTGTTATATTTAAAGAACAGCATACAAAATAAGACGCTGCGCATTCCCTGAACCTGTCTGTATTGGTCGTTATTGTGTTTAACTCCGCGAATAAAACCGGTAAATGACCACTAAACAGACACACTGTGCAGGTTTATACACCGATCGGGGTGAAAGTTCACCAGTCAGTAATTAATTTAAAATAAACCCTTGCCAGAAAAAATTAACTCCCTATAATGCGCATCCACTGACACGGCA
>NZ_JAERJS010000043.1:0-22795 GCF_018257525.1 Tatumella sp. JGM130
GCACAGGCCCGGAGTGCAGAGGGCGCGGCCGTTGCGCCCTTTGCCTGGTCGCCCGCAGCGGGGCAGCAAAAAATGACTTTACGTAATGGCGAACAGAACCCCGCCGGATTGATATGCGGCATACCCGTATCAGCGTTATCGATAGCCAGTGCTAATCCACCGCCTTCGGGCATAAACGTCCGGCTCTGAGCATCTTCCTTCCGCCATCAGTGGCGGAGTTTCAGCAGCTGCGCTGCGGCGGACGGGTTAAGGCCCGGAGTGCAGAGGGCGCGGCCATTGCGCCCTTTGCCTGGTCGCCCGCAGCGGGGCAGCAAAAATGACCTGACGTAATGGCGAACAGAACCCCGCCGGGTTTATATATTGCATATCAGCACAAGCGTTAATCCACAGCCCCCGGCCATTGTCCCCTGCCGAACGATCGGAATTTACTGAATTTCTGGCAACGCGGTGGTGATATCTGATAGTCAGCCGGGGGTCTTGCTATATACTGAAAAATTCCCTACCCCTTGTCCGGAGACTATTTTGCGCGTGCAACGCTCCCTTACCATTAAACAGATGGTCAATGTCTCCGCCTTAGCAATAGTCGTTGTCTGTCTGTTTATTACGGCCCAGCTATTTCATTTCGTACAACAGCGTAAAACTGAGTACACACAGCAGATGGAAAATATTGCCCGGACCGTGCGTCAGCCACTGGCAGACGCGGTACTTAAAGGAGATGCCCCGGCCGTAAAACAGTTATTAATGACACTGAAACCGGCAGGTATTCTCGGGCAGGCCGATATTCGTTTGCCGGAACAATTGACGGTATTGCATGTCGATTTTACTGACAATAAACCGGCGGAAGTTCCCGCATTAATTGCCCGGATTTTTCGGTTACCCGTACAGATAACCATCCCGCTCTATCCGACAGATCAGGCGAGTTTACCCCGGCCACTGGCCTCACTGGTATTAGTGGCTGATTCGGTGCGGGTGTATCAGTTTATCCTCAGTACATTATCCACGATGATGATGACTTATCTGTTGCTGGCATTTGTACTCTCCGTATCTGTCAGCTGGTTTATTAACCGGCTGATAATTCATCCTTTGCGGGATATTTGCCGTGATTTGCAGGACGCCCCTGGCGTTTTGCTAAAAATGCCGGTAAATCATCGGGATGATGAAATCGGGATTCTGGTGAGAACGGTTAACCGTCATCAGTCACTGTATGCACCGCAGCCGGTAAACAGCAGAATACTGCCTGACGGGGCGGCCTTACCGTTATCCTCCTGTCATGACATCCTGCGGCACTGCGATGAGAAAGACTATGAGCTCTGGCTCCAGCCTCTGATAAATATGAGAAGCGGGGCGCTGGTGGGGGCGGAAGCGTTGCTGCGGGTCCGCGGCGCGGATGGTTTGTATTCCCTGCCTGAAAATTTTATCACGACAGCAGAAGATACGGGCAGGATGCCAGAGCTTGGCCGCCGGGTATTTGAAGAGGCGTGCCGTATTGTTGCACACTGGCAATCACAGGGTGTCATGCTGCCTCTGAGTGTGAATACTTCAGCGCGGCAGTTACAGGACCCGCAGATGGTCAGTCATTTACAGCATCTGTTAAGTGAACTGAAGATTGACCCTGCCGGGCTGATACTGGAATTAACCGAAACAGCGCAGCTTGATGATACGGAAAGTGCGGTGGCATTACTGAAGTCTGTCGAACAAACCGGTATCTCGGTGGTACTGGATGATTTCGGTATGGGCTATTCGAATCTGCATTATTTACACCAGTTCCGTTCATTGCCGTTAAAACGCCTGAAATTAGACCGCAGCTTTGTTGCCGGTCTGCCGGGTGATGATGTGATGGTACGTATCGTGGCTGCGGTGGCCAATATTCTGCAGCTGGATGTGGTTGCTGAGGGAGTGGAAACTATTCCACAGCGAGATGCTCTGCTGGCCAGAGGAATTGATATTGCTCAGGGGTACCTGTACTCCCCGGCACTTTCTGAGCCGCTGTTTAACCGTCAGTGGCTTAACCTGAGCTGACCGGTATCCGTGTACAACCGTGTACCACGCCGGATAAGATTATCTGCTGCCTGGCGGTAACCTGTCTCCGGCGCAGGGTTTACTGTGAAAAAATAAGTCGTATTTCGGTTGTTTTACCCGCGACAGACCATATTTTACCGGTAATTGCGACTTTTCCCTGAATAATCCCGTTAATTTTTGCTTTTTCCTTGCTGCAATGTCTGACTTTTGGATAATAACGACCGAAATGTTCCGAATATTTTTTATGTTGCCATGCGACATCCGTGTTTTTATGTGGTCAAAAAAGCGATGCTCTATCAAAACAGTATCCGTAAACAGCGGAAGAATGTGTATGGCAATGAAATGTCAGTGAAAATTATAATTTTCACCATTTGAATGTAGGGGTTCACATGCAGGGCACCAAATTTATGCGCTGGATGGGGGGAGTTCTGCTGGTAGCCGTCAGTTTTACGCTGCATGCAGAAGCCCTCCAGCCAGATCCTGCCTGGCAACAGGGGAAACTTAAAAACGGTTTCAACTGGCAGGTGCTGGCGACACCACAGCGCCCTTCAGACAGTATCGAATTACGGTTAGTTGTCGAGAGCGGCTCTCTGAACGAAAGTCCGTTACAGACAGGCTACAGTCATTTACTCACCCGGCTGGCTTTGGTACATAATTCGGCTATCAGTGTGACACAGCAGCGTCAGTTATGGCAGCAGAGCATTGATAAGCGCAATGCTTTACCGCCCGCGGTCACATCCTATGATTTTACCCGCTATAACCTGAGTCTGCCGGCAAACCGTCCGGATTTGATAAAAGATGCGTTGCTGTGGTTATCAGCGACGGCGGGTGATATGGCGATCACTCCACAGATTGTTAACTCAGCATTAGCGGCTTCCGATCCGACGGCCACGTGGCCCGCCAATACCGCGGATGTCTGGTGGCGTTATCGCCTGCAAGGCTCGGCATTATTATCTCACGATCCGCAGGAAAACAGTGCACAGCCCGTTGATATTGCACAGTTAACAGACTTTTATCATACATGGTATACCCCGGATGCGATGACATTGTATGTGGTCGGTAATGTTGACAGCCGCGCAATCTCCGAACAAATCAGCAAGGCCTTTTCATCCCTGAAAGGACAGCGCAGTAGTCCGCCGTCTCTGGCCGTATTACCGCCTTTATCTTATCGGGCTGTGAATCTGACAGACAGCCAGGGGAGCGGAGACCGGTTGTCCCTGATTTGGGATATGCCCTGGTCGCCGATTACGGATTCCCAGTCCCTGCAACAATACTGGCTGAGTGATTTAGCCCGTGAGGTGCTTTACTGGCATCTGTTACCTGCTGATGCGGAGAAGGCCAGTGCCGATACCCGGTTCGGACTGGACTGTCGGGTATTTTATCAGCGTGCACAGTGTGGTTTAAATATTGATACAACGGCAGATAAATTAGCGGCGCAGTCAGATAAGGTCGCTAGCGATTTTGCGGAATTACGCGATAATGGGTTGACTCAGCAGGAGTTTGATACGCTGATGTCCGGAAAACTGGCAGAACTGAATAGCCTGTTTGCGACCTATGCCCGCACCGGGACCAGTACTCTGATGGCACAGCGCCTGCGTTCACAACAGAATGCGGTCGTTGATATTTCTCCGGAACAGTATCAGCGTTTGCGGCAGGCATTCCTGGCAGGGCTGACTCTGGAGGCCCTGAATCATGAGTTGCATCAGCAACTCTCGCAGCCGGTGGCGATGGCGCTGGTTCAGCCTCAGGGCGAAGCAGAAATTCCGGTCAATGACCTGAAAACCCGCTTTGATAAAATTACTGCTCTGGCACCCGTAACGGAGGACAGTGAACAGGGAACGGCGGTACCGGAAAGTAATCCGTAACAGGACGGCTGACGGATTTTTGGCCTGAGTGAGCTGAACCGGTTAATTACGCCACAACACTTTGATAATGTGGTAGCCAAAGCTGGTTTTTACCGGACCATAAGGAACCAGCAGCGGGCAGGAAAATACCGCTTTATCAAAGGCAGGAACCATCTGACCGCGACGGAATTCACCCAGTTCTCCGCCTTTCCGTCCCGACGGGCAGGCGGAGTGTTTTTTTGCCAGTTGCTGAAAGCTGGCGCCTTTTTGCAGGCGAAGCAGTAACTCTTTTGCCAGCGATTCTTCTTTGACCAGAATATGTAACGCGGCGGCTGTTTTGGCCATATCTCTGCTCCTTGATCTGAGATGTGTATACCCGGCCGCCTTATATACCATTCTTTAAGCTATCTACAGAGCGATTTTTTATGCGTTTAAACCCAGGTCAGCAACATGCTGTCGAGTATGTGACCGGTCCTTGTCTGGTGCTGGCGGGAGCCGGTTCCGGCAAGACCCGGGTGATCACCAACAAAATAGCCCACCTGATCCGTCACTGCGGATACCAGGCCCGGCATATTGCCGCCGTTACCTTTACTAATAAAGCCTCACGGGAAATGAAAGAACGTGTTGCCCAGACACTGGGACGTAAAGAGGCCCGTGGATTACTGATCTCGACGTTCCACACCCTGGGGCTGGAAATTATTAAACGTGAATACGCGGCATTGGGTATGAAATCCAATTTTTCACTGTTTGATGACCAGGACCAGCTGGCACTGCTGAAAGAACTGACCAGGCCATGGCTGGAAGAAGATAAAACCCTGCTGCAAAACCTGATTTCGACGATTTCTAACTGGAAAAATGACCTGGTGTCGCCCGCCGGCGCGGCTGATTTAGCCAGGTCGGCGCAGGATAATATTTTTGCCCACTGTTATCAGCTGTATGACCAGCATTTACGATCCTGTAATGTACTTGATTTTGATGATCTTATTTTATTGCCGACCTTATTATTACAGGAGAATGAGCAGGTCAGAGAGCGCTGGCAACAGCGTATCCGCTATCTGCTGGTGGATGAATACCAGGATACAAATACCAGTCAGTACCAGCTGGTAAAGCTGCTGACCGGGCAGCGTGCCAGATTTACGGTGGTCGGGGATGATGACCAGTCAATTTATTCATGGCGCGGGGCCCGGCCACAAAACCTGGTATTACTCAGCCAGGATTTCCCAAGCCTGGAGGTGATTAAACTGGAGCAGAATTATCGTTCTTCTCAGCGGATCCTGAAATCAGCCAATATTCTGATTGCCAATAATCCTCATGTATTCGAGAAAAAGCTGTTCTCGGAGCTGGGTGAAGGCAGCCAGCTAAAAGTGATCACTGCCAATAATGAAGATCATGAAGCTGAGCGGGTGACCGGTGAGCTGATTGCACATCATTTTATCGGCAAGACCCGTTATCGTGATTATGCAATCCTGTATCGGGGCAATCACCAGTCGCGGGTATTTGAGAAGTTACTGATGCAGAACCGTATTCCGTATCGGATTTCCGGCGGCACCTCTTTCTTCTCCCGTCCTGAAATCAAGGATATGCTGGCTTATTTACGGGTGCTTACGAATCAGGAAGATGACAGCGCGTTTCTGCGGATCGTCAATACACCTCGCCGTGAAATTGGCCCTGCCACCTTACAAAAACTGGGAGAGTGGGCCTCGATCCGCAACAAAAGTCTGTTCCGTGCCAGTTTTGACCTCGGGCTGGCTGAACGCCTTCCTGCCCGCAGCCTTGAGCATTTACAGCGTTTTACTCACTGGCTGAACTCTCTGGTAACACTCAGTGAGCGTGAGCCAGTAGCGGCGGTCAGAGAACTGATTCAGGGAATTGACTACGAAAGCTGGTTATTTGAAAGCTCAGCCAGCCCGAAAGCCGCGGAAATGCGGATGAAAAACGTGAACACGCTGTTTCAATGGATGACAGAAATGCTTGAGGGCAGTGACCTTGACGAACCTATGACGCTGACTCAGGTGGTGACCCGTTTTACTCTGCGCGACATGATGGAGCGTGGTGAAAGTGATGATGATCAGGATCAGGTACAACTGATGACCCTGCATGCCTCAAAAGGGCTGGAATTCCCTTATGTGTTTCTGGTGGGTATGGAAGAAGGGCTGTTACCCCATCAGAGCAGCATTGATGAAAATAATATCGAAGAAGAACGGCGGCTGGCTTACGTGGGGATCACCCGTGCGCAAAAGGAACTGACATTTACCCTGTGCCGGGAGCGCCGGCAATACGGGGAGCAAATCCGACCTGAACCCAGCCGTTTTCTGCTTGAGTTGCCACAGGATGATTTAGTCTGGGAAGGCGAACGTAAACCAGTCAGCAGCGAACAACGGATGCTCAACAGCCAGAGCAGAGTTGCGGGTCTGCGGGCGATGCTGGAAAAATCTAAAAAGCAGGCGGACTGAAACTGACCGGCTGGCGCTGGCTGGCCGGTAATCTGTTTCAGCCCAGGGTCAGCTGCCAGTGTACATAACTTTGATAATGACTTTCCTGCTCCAGAAATTCGGCCCGTAGTGGGTGCGCTTCCAGCCAGCCGTCCGGCAGACTGAGATGCATGGCATCATCGTTTGCCTGCAGGCGTACCGCAGGCAGTGTGTCGTCGCGGCGTCTGCTGGAGAAAATAATCGCCAGCCGGAGCAGACGGCAAATTCGTTCGGCGAGTCGGGGGGGCAGGGCATTTTGCCGGGTCAGTAACGCCAGATCAATATTGCCTTGCTGGTTTTCTAACAGGGAAGAAATCAGTTTCTTTTGGGCTGGTGTAAATCCGGGTAAATCGAGCGATTTCACCAGATAAGCCGCATGACGTGGGGCCTGACGGTGATCAACGCTCAGGCCAATTTCATGTATAGCACAGGCGCTGAGCAGTAATTCACGACATCGTGCATCGAGGTTCCAGCTGTGGCTGACCTGACGAAAAAAAGCATCGGCCAGTTGCTGTACCCGGGCGGCCTGTTCTCTGTCGATGGAAAAACGCCGCTGAACATTGTGCAGTGTCCGGTTGCGAATGTCTTTATCGATAG
This sequence comes from Tatumella sp. JGM130, assembly GCF_018257525.1. Lineage (NCBI taxonomy): Bacteria > Pseudomonadati > Pseudomonadota > Gammaproteobacteria > Enterobacterales > Erwiniaceae > Tatumella > Tatumella sp. JGM130. The sequence goes on from NZ_JAERJS010000043.1 coordinate 6,932, forward strand.
GCAGGCTGAGCATGCCGTAGACCAGGCCTTCCCGTAATGCGCCTCCGGCCAGGGTCATACTGTCGATTTGCAGTTCACAGAACACCGCGATCAGAATGGATAAACCACTCGGGAACACCAGCGCACGCTCCAGCGTCAGCCCCTCTATCTCCAGCTCTTCCAGTTTCCCGCACTGAATAGCCCGCTGCTTCAGTTGTTGCAATTTGCTGAGGGTAATCTGTTCGTCCATTCCCTGAGCAACCATGATTTCCTGCAATGCCTGCACGGTACCTGAAGCACCGACGCAAATTTCCCAGCCTTTTTGCCGGAGTACCGGACTGATGTGCCGGATATGCTCTCTGGCAGCCTGCTCTGCCTGTTCGAAATTTTCACGCGTCAGATAGCGGTCAGAAAAATAGCGTTCCAGCCAGGTGACACAGCCGATAGGCAAACTGAACAATGCGGTGGTGTCAGCGCCTGAACCGGTGACTAATTCGGTACTGCCGCCACCGATATCGACGACCAGACGCTGATCAGAGCCGCCGGTCGTATGTGCCACACCCTGATAAATCAGACGGGCTTCTTCTTCACCGCTGATGACTTCGACAGGGTTGCCCAGGATACGCTGAGCTGCAGACAGAAACTGTTGCGCATTGGTTGCCAGCCGCAGGGTGGCAGTTGCGACAACGCGGATTTGGCTGGCCGGGATATCCTGCAGTTGCTCTGCAAATAAACGCAAACATTGCCAGCCTCTGGCCATAGCTTCATCAGATAAGTGGTTATTCTGATCCAGCCCGTTGGCCAGCCGCACTTTACGCTTAATACGTGCGACCGTCTGGATGCTTCCGGAGATTTCACGCACCACCAGCATATGAAAGCTGTTAGAACCTAAATCAATAGCAGCATAAAGTGATGATGCGTTCTGCATAAGCGGGTTTAACCTGAACGTTTGCGGTTGTTATTGCGTGGAGGACCATTCCGACGGTTATTGTTATTATTACCCCTGCGGTTGTTATTCGCCGGACGACGAGCCAGGCGCTTAGGTGCAGGTAAATCTGTCAATAACGCGTCACTGTTGTATTTACTGACCGGAATACTATGACCGATATACTCCTCAATGGCCGGTAAATTCAGCGCATATTCTTCGCAGGCCAGGCTGATAGAATGCCCGCTGGCACCTGCTCTCCCGGTCCGGCCAATACGGTGGACATAATCTTCACGGTCATCAGGCAGGTCGTAGTTAAAGACATGCGTAACTTCCGGAATATGCAAACCACGGGCTGCAACGTCGGTTGCTACCAGGATATCCAGCTGTCCCCGGGTGAAATCTTCCAGAATACGCAGCCGTTTTTTCTGCGGAACATCACCGGTTAATAAGCCTGCACGGTGCCCGTCAGCGGCCAGGTGGCCCCAGACATCTTCACAACGGTGCTTGGTATTGGCAAAAATAATTGCACGGTCCGGCCATTCTTCTTCCACCAGCGATTGCAATAAACGCATCTTTTCTTCATTAGAAGGGTAGAAAAGCTCTTCTTTAATACGGTGGCCGGTTTTCTGTTCAGGCTCAACTTCGACATATTCTGCATTATTCATATATTCGAAGGCCAGTTCACGTACCCGCCATGACAGGGTCGCGGAAAACAGCATGTTCAGGCGCTGGGATGCCGCAGGCATACGGCGGAACAACCAGCGAATATCTTTGATAAAGCCGAGGTCAAACATCCGGTCTGCTTCATCAAGTACCACTACCTGAATGGCACTGAGGTCGATATAATTTTGTTTGGTGTAGTCGATCAGACGACCGGTGGTTCCGATCAGAATGTCTACACCCTGTTCCAGAACTTTCAGTTGTTTGTCATAGCCATCGCCGCCATAAGCCAGGCCGAGTCGCAACCCGGTGTTTTTGGCCAGAGGCTCGGCATCGGCATGGATCTGAACCGCCAGTTCGCGGGTCGGAGCCATGATTAATGCGCGGGGCTGATTCACTTTGTGGCCTTCGGCAACAGGATGAGACAGCAGATAATGGAACGCTGACGTCAGGAACGCCATCGTTTTGCCCGTACCGGTTTGCGCCTGACCCGCGATATCATGCCCCGAAAGGGTATACGGCAGTGCTAATGCCTGAATCGGTGTACAGTACTGAAATCCTTTATTATCAAGGGCTTCAATTACCTTAGGGTGCAGGGCGAAGTCGGAAAACTTCTTTTCTGTTAAGTGTGTTTTGCTCATAGTGTGGTAGAATATCAGCTTAATGTCGCTTTACGAAAGCGTATCCAATGAAATAAAGTCAACTTACATTGATTCATTATACGCCAATTCGCCAGGCATAATTTTGTGGAGCAAAACATGAGCAGCGATAAAATCGTTCACTTGACCGACGACAGTTTCGAAACCGACGTGCTGAAAGCAGACGGTGTGACACTGGTAGACTTCTGGGCTGAATGGTGCGGCCCTTGTAAAATGATCGCACCTATCCTCGATGAAGTTGCCGAAGAGTACCAGGGTAAACTGACCGTGGCGAAACTGAATATTGATGACAACCCGGGCACAGCGCCTAAGTATGGCATCCGTGGTATCCCGACTTTACTGTTATTTAAAGACGGTGAAGTGGCAGCCACCAAAGTGGGCGCACTATCTAAAGGCCAGTTAAAAGAGTTCCTGAACGCTAATCTGGGCTAAGATATCAATCAGACGCCAGTGGTGGTTTATTTTTGTGCTATCACTGGACGTCTGCATTTTGTCGTGCTAAGTTATTTGAACTGCATTACGCTCTTACCAGTAGTCAGAATCTAAAAGATTTCCTTTGTTAAGCCAGTCTGTATTTCTATTAAGAACGGGTTAACAATCCGGTGGTTTACCACCACGTCGCACAAGGCCGTCTCGTCATAGTCTGTCGCTGTTTACTAACGACTCCGTTGTCGAGTTCAGAATTAATAATATTTCTATTTACAGGCATGGACTTTAGCCATACCACTCATGACAAACATTTCGAGTAACACCCCGAGTCAAGAACCCATCACTATGAATCTTACCGAACTAAAAAACACGCCGGTGTCTGAGCTGATTACTCTCGGCGAAAAAATGGGGTTGGAAAACCTCGCGCGTATGCGCAAACAGGACATTATTTTCGCCATCCTTAAGCAGCATGCCAAAAGTGGCGAAGACATCTTTGGTGATGGTGTACTGGAAATATTACAGGATGGATTTGGTTTCCTCCGTTCTGCAGACAGTTCTTACCTTGCCGGTCCTGATGATATTTATGTTTCGCCAAGCCAAATCCGCCGCTTTAACCTGCGGACAGGTGATACCATCGCCGGAAAAATTCGTCCGCCGAAAGAAGGCGAGCGTTATTTTGCGTTGCTGAAAGTTAACGAAGTTAACTATGACAAGCCGGAAAACGCCCGTAATAAAATTCTGTTCGAAAACCTGACACCGCTGCACGCCAACAATCGCTTACGTATGGAGCGTGGTAACGGTTCTACTGAAGATATTACCGCCCGTGTGCTGGATCTGGCCTCGCCAATCGGTCGTGGTCAGCGCGGACTGATTGTTGCTCCGCCAAAAGCGGGTAAAACCATGCTGTTGCAGAATATCGCTCAGAGCCTGGCTTACAACTACCCTGATTGTGAGCTGATGGTGCTGCTGATTGATGAACGTCCGGAAGAAGTGACCGAGATGCAGCGTCTGGTGAAAGGTGAAGTCGTTGCTTCCACCTTTGATGAGCCGGCATCCCGCCACGTTCAGGTCGCAGAAATGGTGATCGAAAAGGCCAAGCGTCTGGTTGAACACAAAAAAGATGTCATTATCCTGCTGGACTCAATTACCCGTCTGGCCCGTGCCTATAACACCGTCGTACCTGCGTCCGGTAAAGTACTTACCGGCGGTGTTGATGCTAACGCCCTGCATCGTCCGAAGCGTTTCTTCGGGGCAGCACGTAATGTGGAAGAGGGCGGCAGCCTGACTATCATTGCGACTGCACTGGTAGATACCGGCTCTAAAATGGATGAAGTTATCTATGAAGAGTTCAAAGGTACCGGTAATATGGAATTACACCTGTCGCGTAAAATTGCTGAGAAGCGTGTGTTCCCTGCGATAGATTACAACCGTTCAGGTACCCGTAAAGAAGAACTGCTGACCACGCCGGAAGAGCTGCAGAAAATGTGGATCCTGCGTAAAATTATCCACCCGATGGGTGAGATTGATGCTATGGAGTTCCTGATCAACAAACTGGCGATGACCAAAACAAACGAAGAATTCTTCGATATGATGAAACGCTCGTAGTCTGCAGCGACAACAATAAGAATTTTTTGAAAGTACAAAAACGCCACGTCTTTACGTGGCGTTTTTGTTGATCAGGCTATAGCATTATCAGGAACAAAGGATTCTGTGAAGGAGTAACCTATGCGGACTGTCGTATCAGCGCAGAATGTCGCTGTCAGCACAGAACTCACTACCTGAATCAGAGTAAAACTTCAGAGCATGATGGTGTAGTGAGTATTCTAACTGAGTATTCTAACTGAGAGCGATTAATGTGAATTTACTCAATATGGGTACTGAACTGGGACTGACATTTCTTTTTTCGCTGTGCTTCTTGTTCTTTGCCCGAAAAATAGCAAAGAGAGTGGGTCTGGTTGATAAACCTGATTACCGGAAGCGCCATCAGGGAGCTATCCCGCTGGTGGGCGGAATTTCGGTGTTTGCGGGGATCTGTTTTGCATTTTTGATCACCAGCAGCTATCAGCCCCACAGAGCGCTGTACCTGTTCTGCGCCGGGGTTCTGGTGCTGGTCGGTGCGCTGGATGACCGTTTTGATATCAGCGTGAAATTACGTGCGCTGGTACAGGCGGTGATTGCCATTATCATGATGATCTGGGCCAACAATTCGCTGATCAGTTTTGGCGGTATTATCGGCCCGGTTGACTTAAATGTCGGGCCTTTCGGCTATGTACTGACCTTATTTGCTGTCTGGGCGGCGATTAATGCTTTCAATATGGTCGATGGCATTGACGGATTACTCGGCGGTTTATCGTCAGTCAGCTTCGGAGCGCTGGGGATCATCCTGTGTCTGAAAGGGCAATATAGTCTGGCGTTCTGGTGCTTTGCGATGATTGCCGCAACACTCCCCTATATTCTGCTTAACCTCGGCCTGCTCGGCCGACGCTATAAAGTCTTTATGGGCGATGCCGGCAGTACCATGATTGGCTTTACGGTTATCTGGATCCTGCTGGCAACCACCCAGGGGGCCAGCCATGAGCTGCGTCCTGTGACGGCCCTGTGGATTATCGCAATTCCGCTGATGGATATGGTCGCGATTATGTACCGGCGGTTACATAAAGGGATGAGCCCGTTTTCTGCCGATCGTCAGCATATCCATCATTTAATTATGCGTGCCGGTTTCAGCTCGCGTCAGGCCTTTGTATTAATTACGCTGGCGGCGGCCTTGCTGGCCGCTATCGGGGTGACGGGAGAGTATCTGCCGGTGATCCCCGAGTGGGGCATGATGCTGCTGTTCCTGCTGGCCTTTTCAGCGTATGGCTATTGCCTGAAACATGCCTGGAGAGTGGCACGGTTACTCCGCAGGCTAAAACGTCGCTGGCATAACTTTCGCAGTGCCCGCGGGCATGGTATCTGACACCCGTTTTTATCGTTAAAAGGATATCCGGAGATGGTTTCTTCCTCTGTGGAAAATGAGCTGAATATTCCACTGATTGCCAGCCGGTTGTGGCGCGGTAAAGTCTGGATTCTGGGACTGGCGCTGGCAGGTGCGCTGATTGCGCTGGCCTATGCCCGTCTGGCCAGCCAGGTATGGAGTGCGACTGCGACTGTCGACCGCCCTTCGGTCAGTCAGATAGCGAATTATTACAGCCTGCGTTTGTCGCTGGCAACGCTTGAAGACGAGAGTCTGCCTCCTCCGGCGGCGTCAATGGTAACAGACGAAGTCTATCAGCAATTTTTATTACAGTTATCTTCCCGGGACAGCCGGCGAGATTTCTGGCTACAGTCAGCGTATTTCCGTGACAAGCTGAAGGGGCATCAATCGCAGCGTGCGACAATACTGGACCAACTGATCGGTGATATCCGCTTTCAGCCCGCGGAACCGGCCCGCGGGACCCGGGATACTCTGGTACTGCGGGCAGACAATGCGACATCTTCTGCGCAGCTACTGGACCAGTACGTGCAGTTTGCCAGTCAGCGTGCCGCGGCTCGTTTACGCAGTAATCTGCATGACGAGTGGAAGATTGCATGGCAGTCTCATCAGACGGCACTGGCACGCCAGCAATGGGTGGCTGAAACCGTGTTTGCACAGCAACGTCGTCAGCTTGAACAGGCGATAACCCGTGCCGGAAACGGACAGAGCGTATCTGTCACCGGACCTGATTCACAGACTATGCCGCCTGTCAGTAAACAGGTCCTGGAGGGCTGGCTGGCTAATTTACTGGCGAGCGGACCTGCCTATGACAGGCAGTATTTACAGAGTAAAGCATTGCTGGAAAGTCTGGGGCCGGAACCTGTCGTATCTGACAATCTGCCCACCTGGTGCTACCTGCGCTCACCTGAACCTCCGGCCAGTCGCGACAGCCCGCGGTTAGTTTTACTGGTTGTGCTGTGGGGAATGACCGGTGCATTTGCAGGGGCGGTGATTGCTGTTTCCCGCCGCCGGTAGCATGACGATAGCAGATAACACAGATTTTTGAATAATAAGGAAGCCAGCGTGAAAGTATTAACGGTATTTGGCACGCGCCCGGAAGCGATAAAAATGGCACCTCTGGTCAGTGCATTATCGGCGGATAATGAGATTGATGCCCGGCTCTGCGTCACTGCACAGCACCGCGAAATGCTGGACCAGGTGCTGAGACTTTTTAGCCTGAACCCGCAGTATGATCTGGACGTTATGCGTCCGGGTCAGGACCTTACCACCATAACCTGTCGTATACTGGCAGGTATGCAGCAGGTACTCACCGACTTTCGTCCTGATATTGTGCTGGTACATGGTGATACCACCACCACTATGGCTGTCAGCCTGGCAGCTTACTACCAGCGGATTGCCATCGGGCATATCGAAGCCGGTTTACGTACCGGAGATCTTTTTTCTCCCTGGCCTGAAGAAGGCAACCGTAAAGTGACCGGTCATCTGGCCAGATATCATTTTGCACCGACCCCCCGGGCACAACGCAACCTGCGACAGGAAAATATTCCTGCAGCAAATATCTTTGTGACCGGCAATACAGTCATTGATGCTTTATTGTGGGTCAGGGATAAAATTGAGCAGGACAGTGTCTTAGAACGGCAACTGTCGGCCTTATATCCGTTTCTGTCACCAGACCGGCCGATGATTCTGGTTACCGGACACCGGCGTGAAAGTTTCGGCGATGGCTTTGAACGGATTTGCAGTGCCCTTGCCGGACTGGCCATACAGTACCCGGATGTCCAGATAGTTTATCCGGTACATCTTAATCCGAATGTCAGTACCCCGGTAAACCGGATCCTGCGCGGCATCAGTAATATTTATCTGATTGATCCGCAAGACTATCTGCCGTTTGTCTGGTTAATGAATAAAGCCAGGCTGATCCTGACGGACTCTGGCGGAATTCAGGAAGAAGCTCCGGCTCTGGGTATTCCGGTACTGGTGATGCGCGATACGACAGAGCGACCGGAAGCCGTGGATGCCGGAACGGTACGGTTAGTCGGTACTGATAGTGAGAAAATTATCACCGAAGTTTCACGGTTATTACAGGACCCTGATGCCTGGCGGCAAATGAGCCGTGCCCATAACCCTTATGGTAACGGTGATGCATGTCAGAAAATTATAAAAATATTAAAACAATACAGAGTGACGTTATGAGTTTTGACACCATTTCTGTTGTGGGCCTTGGCTATATCGGCCTGCCTACAGCAGCGATTTTTGCCTCCGGGAAAAAAAACGTTATTGGCGTTGATGTGAATCCCCATGCGGTGGATACCATTAATCGCGGAGAAATCCATATAGCCGAACCTCATCTGGCACAGGTGGTCAGAGACGCCGTAAAAGACGGTTATTTACGGGCGTCCCTGACACCGCAGCCAGCCGATGCATTTCTGATTGCAGTGCCGACTCCTTTCCGTGAGGGGCACCAGCCTGACTTACGTTATGTCCGTGCGGCCGCAGAATCGGTTGCAGCGGTACTCCGACAGGGTGACCTGGTGATTCTGGAGTCCACGTCCCCGGTCGGCACTACCGGACAGCTGGCAGACTGGCTGGCCGCACTTCGGCCTGACCTGACATTTCCGCACCAGGGACCGCAACCCGATATTCATATTGCGTATTGTCCGGAACGGGTATTACCGGGAAAAATTATGGCGGAGCTGGTGGACAATGACAGGGTGATTGGCGGTATGACCCCCGGCTGTGCAGCCAGAGCAAGTGAGCTCTACCGGCTCTTTTTGCGGGGTGACTGTGTTGAAACCGACGACCGTACCGCCGAAATGTGTAAGCTGACCGAAAACAGTTTCCGTGATGTGAATATCGCGTTTGCCAATGAATTATCAATGATTTGTGACCAGCAACAGATTAATGTCTGGCAACTGATTGCATTGGCGAACCGTCATCCGCGGGTAAATATACTGCAACCCGGGCCGGGTGTCGGAGGGCACTGTATTGCCGTCGATCCGTGGTTTATCGTGGCGCAGAACCCCCTGCACAGTCAGCTGATCCGTACCGCCCGGCAAGTTAATGACGCCAAACCGGACTGGGTACTGAGTCAGGTAAAACAGCAGCTGGCTGACTGTCTGAATAGCACTTCACAACGGGCAGCCGACATCACCATTGCCTGTTTCGGACTGGCGTTTAAAGCCGATGTTGATGACTTGCGTGAAAGCCCGGCATTACAGGTGGTCAGGATGATCAGCGAGTGGCATCAGGGGCCGCTACTGGCAGTTGAACCGAATATTACCGGCTTACCGGCATCACTGAGCGCAGTGACGCTGACCGACAGTGATACGGCGCTGCAGCAGGCCGATATTCTGGTGATGCTGGTTGATCATCAGCCATTCAAAGGGATTGATAAACAGCAGCTGGCCGGGCGGCGTATTGTCGATACCCGCGGTCTCTGGACTTAGACCGGCATGGCCGGTACCCGCGGATATAATCATTTCGGAGGTGTGGATGCAACTCACTGGCAGTATTGTCCCGCTCGAATGGGAATCTGCATTTTTTGGTTACCCTGTCGGCCAGTTCATCCCGGGCGGTGATCAGTGGTTTCAGCCAGCGCTGGCTGAACACTATCGTTTATTACAGACCAGGATAGCCGCAGACGACTATCAGGCACTTACCGTTGCCGGACAACTGGGATTTCAGCTGGCGGAAGGTGAAGCCGTTCTGGTTCTGGACCTGCAGCACACGGAACGTCAGCCCGGCATCCGTATTGCGCGGCAATCCCTGATCCCCGAATTACGGCAGGCTGCGTGCGACGCATTTCAGCACAGCCGCTTCCGTGCCCCCTGGTTTGCCGACGCAGACGGCCAGCGTTTTTATGCTCAGTGGATAGAAAATGCGGTGACCGGACAGTTTGATGACCAGTGCCTGATCGCCTGCGGAGATGCCGGAGAACTACAGGGCTTTGTCTCGGTGCGTGAAACCGGTGCAGATGCACGGATTGGGCTATTATCCGTATTACCGGCGGCGCGTGGCAAAGGTATCGGGCAGCGGTTACTGTTAGCTGCTGCGGACTGGGCGCGGGTAAGACGCCTGAAACAGCTGCATATCACTACTCAGCTGAGTAATCTGGCTGCAATGCGCTTATATCTGCGCAGCGGTGCCCGGCTGGAACACACAGCCTATTGGTTATACAGGAAAAACAATGATCCCCTTTAACTCTCCGCCGGTGACAGGCAGTGAAATTGACTATATGCAGTCAGCGATGGCCAGTGGCAAGCTGAGCGGTGACGGAGGCTTTACCCGCCGCTGTCAGCAATGGATGGAACAGCGTTTTTCCAGCCATAAAGTATTGCTGACTCCCTCCTGTACTGCTTCTCTGGAAATGGCCGCGCTGCTGATCAATATCATGCCGGGTGATGAAGTGATTATGCCCAGTTATACCTTTGTCTCGACGGCCAATGCATTTGTATTGCGCGGTGCGACAATCGTATTTGTTGATATCCGCCCGGATACACTGAATATTGATGAAAGTCTGATAGAAGCCGCCATTACCGAAAAAACCCGTGCAGTCGTGGCAGTGCATTACGCCGGGGTCGCCTGTGAAATGGATACCCTTGTGCAGATCTGTGAAAAACACCGTCTGTACCTGATTGAAGATGCGGCTCAGGCGGTGATGTCCTGCTATAAAGGCCGGCCACTGGGGTCGATAGGCCATATCGGTTGTTTTAGTTTCCACGAAACCAAAAACTATACTGCCGGCGGAGAGGGGGGCGCGACACTGATTAATGATCCGGCACTGGTTGCCAGAGCTGAAATTATCCGTGAAAAAGGCACTAACCGCAGCCAGTTTTTCCGGGGACAGACGGATAAATACACCTGGCGTGACCTGGGGTCCAGCTATCTGATGTCTGATTTACAGGCGGCCTATCTGTGGGCCCAGCTGGAAGTCGCTGATCAGATAAACCAGCGCCGGCTGGCCTTATGGGAACAATATTACACAGCACTGACGCCGCTGGCGCAGCAGGGCCGGTTATCCCTGCCGGAAGTTCCCGCAGGTTGTACCCATAACGCCCATATGTTTTATATTCGTCTGGCGGATAACCACCTGCGCTCGCGGCTGATCGACTGGATGAAAGAAGCTGAAATTCTCGCGGTATTTCACTATATTCCGTTACACAGTTCTCCCGCAGGGCGACAGTTTGGCCGTTTTCACGGGGAGGACCGTTATACAACGGTTCAGAGCGAACGACTGCTGCGGCTGCCATTGTTTTATAACCTGTCGGATAACAATCAGAAAACGGTTATCGGCTCACTGATGAGTTTTCTGCGCTGATGTCACTGGCGAAAGCATCTGTCTGGACGTCTTTTTCTACACTGGTGAAAATTCTTTCCGGATTACTGGTGGTTAAATTTATGGCCGTCAGTTACGGACCCGAAGGGATTGGCCAGGCGGCTAATTTCCGGCAACTGATCACTGTTCTGGGGGTGCTGGCGGGCGCCGGGATTTTTAACGGTGTTACCCGTTATGTTGCCGAATATCAGCAACAACCCGAAATGCTCCGTTCACTGACTGCCACTTCGGCAGGGATTGTCCTGGTCTTTTCTTTATTACTTGCAGCGGTCTTAAGTCTTGCCGCATCCCCTGTCAGCCAGATACTGTTTGGCAGTGATCAGTACCGGCAAGTGATCCGTATTGTGGCATTTCTGCAAATAGGCATTGCCTGGGCGAATCTGCTACAGGCATATCTGAAAGGATTTCGTAATGCGCGGAGTCATGCGCTGGTGGTGGCTGCCGGCAGTCTGCTGGGGGTTTTAGGCTATCTGCTGTGCTGGCTGGCGGGAGGTTATAGTGGTGCACTGACGGGGCTGGCGCTGGTACCGGCCATCAGCCTGCTGCCTGCCATCTGGTTACTGAAATCCGCTACCGGCCTGCAATGGCGCTGGTTTATGCCTCGCTGGCATACCTCACTGGTGTTACGCCTGCTTAAATATACGCTGATGGCGGTAATGACTGCAGTCACTGTACCGGTCGGCTGGGTGATGATGCGTAATCTGCTGGCAGCACAGTCAGGCTGGCAACAGGTAGGGCTGTGGCAGGGGGTCAGTGGTATTTCAGATGCGTGGCTGCAATTTATTACCGCGACTTTCAGTGTCTGGTTGTTGCCGACCCTGGCAAAACAGCGCAGTAAACAGGATATCGGGCGTGAAATTTATCGTGCTCTGCGTTTTGTTCTGCCGGTGGTTGCGGGGGTGGCGATACTGGTCTGGTTACTGCGAGATATTGCTATCTGGTTGTTATTTTCTGCGAAGTTCGATGCAATGCGGGATCTTTTCGGCTGGCAACTGGCCGGTGATTTTTTTAAAGTCGGTGCCTACGTATTTGGTTACCAGGTTATTGCCAAAGCATCTCTCCGTTTTTACCTGCTTACGGAAGTCAGCCAGTTTATTTTGCTGATTGCCAGCTCATACTGGCTGATCCCGTTACACGGTGTCAGCGGTGCGGTGCAGGCCTATTGTCTTACTTATATGATTTATTTTGCCCTTTGCGCGGGCGTATTTATGTGCTGGTACCGAAAATGACAAGCTTAATCCATCTGCTCGGGTCTGATATCCCACACCATAACCTGACATTGCTGCGTTTCTTTGACCAGCAACTGTCGGTACAGGTGCCGTCCGCGGCGGCGAGAAAGTTTATGGTTGTCAGCTGTGACAGCCAGTCGCTGAGCGGATTCAGTCACCTCGAGGTGCAGATATTCCCCGATAAAAAAAGCCTGGCACGGGCTGTGATCCGGCTGGCGAAAAATAAACAACAACGTTTTTTTTGCCACGGCCAGTTTAATCCCTGGCTCTGGCTGGCGTTATATGGACGCAAAATATCCCGTCATCAGTTGTACTGGCATATCTGGGGTGCCGATCTGTATGAGGATTCTCATCAGCTCCGTTTCCGGTTGTTTTATGTTGTGCGGCGTATGGCCCGTAAACGGGTTGCCGGTATTCTGGCAACCCGTGGTGATATTAATTATTTTCGGCAGCGTGTGCCTTCAGTTGCCGCTGCTTTACTGTATTTTCCGGCCAGGATGCCGGTATCTGGCCCGGCAGCCCCCCCGCTGAACGGCGATCGGCCATTGACGATTCTGGTCGGAAACTCCGGGGATCCGACCAATCGTCATGCTGAAGCGCTGACGGACATTTATCAGCAGTTCGGCAGTAATGTCAGTGTCATTCTGCCGATGGGCTACCCGGCAGGTAATCAGACGTATATTGAAAAAGTCCGTGCGGTTGCCGAACGCTATTTTACTAGCGGACAGGTGACATTGCTGACCGGGACACTGGACTTTGCTGACTATCAGGCCCTGCTGGCGCGTTGTCAGCTGGGCTATTTTATTTTTAAACGTCAGCAGGGAATCGGTACCCTCTGTTTACTGATTGAAAAGAATATCCCGTTTGTTATCAGCCGGGATAATCCATTCTGGCAGGATCTTGCCGAACAGAAACTCCCTGTATTATTTCGCGGAGACAAGCTGGACCCGGACACCATCAATGAGGCCAGACGGCAGCTGATAAGCTGCGATAAGCAGCAGATCGCCTTTCTTTCTCCCGGCTATCTGGCGGGCTGGTGTGAGATATTACAACGGCTTGAAGAAGGGAAAGCACTATGAGCTTATTACAGTTTTCAGGGCTGTCGGTGGTTTACCTCTGCTGCCTGACATTTGTACTGGTACTGGCGGGAAAAGAGTTTCGTCGTGAACGGTTTAATTTTCACCTGTTTTTCTCTTTATTGTTTCTGCTGACCTTTTACTTTGGTTTTCCTCTGACAGCACTGCTGGTCTTCTGTTTTGATACGCCGGTAGTGGCACCCGAATATTTGTTACAGGCGCTGCTATCGGCCACCCTGTTTTATGGTGTTTATTATCTTGCTTATAAAGTCAGGATACGCCGTCCTGAGGTGACACCGGCGGCACCCTTGCTGCAGATGAACAGGGTGGAAACCCTGATTTTCTGTGGTTTACTGGCACTGATTGCTATCGGTACGGTGACTGTTTTTTTTATGCATAACGGTTTCCTGTTGTTCAGGCTCAGTGCTTATAACCAGATATTTTCCCGACAGGTGTCCGGTGTGGCACTGAAACGGTTCTTCTACTTTTTTATACCGGCGATGCTGATTATCTATTTTCTGCGGCCGACCCGGCAACGCTGGTTAATGTTTCTGGTATGTACGGTCAGCTTCGGATTACTGACATATCTTATTGTCGGGGGCACCCGGGCGAATATTATTATCGCCTTTGCTTTGTTTCTGTTTATCGGTATCACCCGTGGCTGGATTAGCCTGACGATGCTGGTCTCCGCCGGGGTATTGTCGGTGGCGGGGATGTTCTGGCTGGCTTTGAAACGTTATAACCTGCATGTTTCCGGAGAGGAAGCTTTCCATACTTTTCTTTATCTGACCCGCGATACTTTTTCGCCCTGGGAAAACCTGGCATTGCTCCTCAGCCAGTATCACCGGATTGAATTTCAGGGGCTTGCGCCGATGTGGCGGGATTTTTATGTTTTTATCCCTGGCTGGCTGTGGCATGACCGCCCGGCAGAGATACTGAACAGCGCTAATTACTTTACTCGTGATGTGTTGCATAACCATTCAGGACTGGCGATTTCACCGACCCTGATTGGATCACTGGTGGTGATGGGGGGCGGCTGGTTGCTGATGCCGGGGGCTATTGTGGTGGGGTTTATTATCAAGGCCTTCGACTTTATCTACCGGCGTGCTTTGCAGGAAACTAACCGTTACAGCGCTGCAGTACTGCAGAGTTTTTGTTTCGGGGCTATTTTCAATATGATCGTGCTGGCCCGGGAGGGTCTGGATGCCTTCGGGTCGAGAATCGTATTCTTTGGTGTCATTTTCCTGTTTTGCCTCGCGATGGCCAAAATAGTCTTTCGATTGCTGGACAGTCACGGGCTTATCCGTCAGCGCAACAGGCAGGGCAGTGATCGGTTTTTCAGCATTGAAGATGTATAACAGCAGGACAGTAAGGTAATGAGTAAATACCCGGAGTTCCCGCCTTACCGGATCAGGGGCATACCACTTTATGGTTTTAGTTCGATAGCCCGGTTCGCTGATTTTCTGATACCGGCACAGCATCCACGTTACGGCATGCTGGTAGCGATTAATGCGGAGAAGGTACTGAGCGCCGAAAAAGACCCGCAATTACGTCAGATACTGTCTGAGGCGGCATTTAACTATGCTGATGGGATCAGTATTGTCCGGTCTGTACGGAAAAAATATCCCGGCAGCACAATCAGCCGGATAGCCGGAGTGGATCTCTGGCAGGTGCTGATGCAAAGAGCCGCTGAGCAAGGCGTTCCGGTATTTCTGGTGGGAGGTAAATCAGAGGTGCTGCAACAGACCTGCGACAAATTACGTCGTCACTGGCCGATCCGGATTGCAGGTCAGCAGGATGGCTATTTTTCTGAGCAGCAAACGGCGGCAGTAATACAGGCAATTGCTGACAGTGGTGCAGGCATTGTGACCGTGGCGATGGGATCACCCCGTCAGGAACTGTTTATCAGACGCTGCCAGGCTGTTTATCCTGAGGCGCTGTATATGGGGGTCGGCGGTACCTATGATGTTTTCAGTGGTATTGTGAAGCGTGCTCCTGTTATCTGGCAGAAGCTGGGGCTGGAATGGTTATACCGTCTGATTAAACAGCCTTCGCGCTGGCGGCGGCAACTGCAGCTTTTACGCTATCAAAAATATCACTGGCGGGGTGAACTCTAGAATAGCCTGCGATAAAGGCACAAAATATGCGCCTAATGCTGAATATTCAGACAAAACGCACAAACGATAAGCAAATAAATAATTTTATTAAAAAAGCACTAGACAGGATCAGCTCAACCCCGTAATATCCGCATCCGCAACGGCGCTAAGCGCCCGTAGCTCAGCTGGATAGAGCGCTGCCCTCCGGAGGCAGAGGTCTCAGGTTCGAATCCTGTCGGGCGCACCATTTTTGGTTGGCGTAAGAGCTGCGGTTATTTACCGCGAGAGTAGTAAAGGTGTTTTTAGCATCGTTGTAAGAAGTAAGAAAGATATGGTGGCTATAGCTCAGTTGGTAGAGCCCTGGATTGTGATTCCAGTTGTCGTGGGTTCGAGTCCCATTAGCCACCCCATTTTTTGCTGGTTATGCGAAGGTGGCGGAATTGGTAGACGCGCTAGCTTCAGGTGTTAGTGTCTTAACGGACGTGAGGGTTCAAGTCCC
>NZ_JAERJS010000044.1:0-20534 GCF_018257525.1 Tatumella sp. JGM130
CATATGGATACCGGGATAATGAATACTTCTTCCTGAAGATAAAAGCAGCGTTCCCCGGTAAAACGCGATGAACCTTTATTTTTGCTATCATTCAGGGCTCTGTTATCCTGTTTATCCGCACTGTCTCAGGGGGTTAACGGGAATGATTTACGATTTAATAATTGCCGGCAGTGGCTCTGCCGGTGCAGCGGCCGGTTATTACGCCAGCCGTGCAGGACTGAATGTATTGATGATTGATGCTCACCATCCTCCCCATAAACAGGGGGCACACCATGGCACCAGCCGCCTGATCCGTTATGCCTATGGCGAAGGTGAAAAATATGTTCCCCTGCTGCTGCGCAGTAAGGCACTGTGGCAGGAATTTGAACAAACCGCCGGGGTTAAGCTGTTACATCCCTGTGGTGTATTAAATGCCGGTCCCCGCGGTTCGGGATTTATGGAAAATATCAGGACCAGTGCACAACGCTGGTCACTGAATACAGAGACCCTGACTGCAAAGCAGGTACAGCAACGCTGGCCTGAAATTACCCTGCCTGAACACTTCTGTGCCGTTTACGAACAGGATGCCGGTTATCTTTCTGCCGAAAGTGCGATAGAACACTGGATCCGGCTGGCGAGGGAACAGGGGTGCGGCCAGCTGTTTAATTGCCCCGTCACTGCCATCGGCCGGCAGGATGGTCTGCAAAAAGTCACCACTGCCGAAGGTGAGTACTTCGGGCGCAAGCTGCTGGTCAGTTCCGGCAGCACAGTGCAGACTCTGTTGCCCGGATTACCTGTCACCCCGATACGCAAAGTATTTTCCTGGTTTCAGGCTGACGGGCGCTATAGTGAAAACAACCATTTCCCGGGGTTCAGTATCGAACTGGACGACGGCAGCCAGTACTACGGATTTCCGGCACAGGACAATGCTCTGAAAGCCGGACGCCATGACGGCGGACAACCCTTATCCCTGAATCAGCCCCGCCCGCCCTTTGGCAGTATCGCCCGGGATGGCAGCGAGTGTTTCGCTTTTCTGCGCCAGTGTCTGAGTGGTGTGGGTGGCTGTCTGTATGGCGAGTCCTGCAGTTATGATATGTCGCCGGATGAAGATTTTATTATTGATACTCTGCCGGATACCCCGGATTGTCTGGTGATCACCGGGCTAAGCGGCCATGGCTTTAAGTTTTCTCCGGTGTTAGGCGAAATTGCCTGCCATTTTGCTACTCAGGGACAGTTACCCGACTCAGTAAAACCTTTTTCTCTGCAGCGCTTCACTGGCTGAATGCGTTACCCTGCTGCCGCTCTGGCGCAGGGTAATTGTAACAAACCAATTCATTCCTGCGGCCCTGCGGGCTGTCTATTTTACCCTGCGCGGGTCTGTACCCCGGGCTGGCCCGGTCTCCCGGTCACGAAGGCTCTTTTCTGCCGGTACCTCCGCCAGTCTGTGGTTGTAATAATATTGTCATAACTGCCTTATAGGATTCTGGCTGCTTTTACCATGATGAATCTATTAAGGTTATGTGCAAATGAAGAAACCAGAAAATGAGAAGAATGACGCTACCGGACAGCAGCCTTCGGCGCAAAATACGCGTCCTGACAACCCGGCCCGCCGTCGCTTCCTCGCCGGAGCCTCGGTTATCGGCCTGAGTTCGGGGATACTGCCGCTGGCAGACGCAAAAACGCCATCTGCTCATCAGCCTGTAGCCTTAAATAAACTGCCTGAGAAACAGCAGGATCAATTGCTGAGAAAGCATGTCCGCAATATTGTTGTTATCTATGCAGAAAACCGCAGCTTTAATAATTTATTTGCCAATTTCCCGGGGGTAAAACATCCCCTTTCCGAACTGCACCCGCAACAGTATCAGCAGCGCGACCGCGATGGCACACTACTGAGCGAGTTTCCCCCGGTCTGGAAAGGACTGGTACCTGACGAACAAACCGTCAACCATACCCGTTACCAGGTCGCAGAAAATGCCCCGTATATGCAGCATCTGCCTAATAAACCCTTCGCGCTGAAGGGGCCCGATGGTGAAGCTCTGCCACAGGGTGTGATCACCCGCGATCTCTGGCATGTGTTCTATCAGAACCAGATGCAGATTAACGGCGGAAAAAACGATAAATTCGTCGCCTGGGCAGATTCAGGTGCCCTGACGATGGGCCATTACGGAGATAGTGCCTATAATATGCGCCTGTGGAATCTGGCCAGCGAATATACTCTCTGTGATAACTTTTTCCAGGGCGCTTTTGGCGGTTCATTCCTTAACCACCAGTATCTGGTCTGCGCCCGCCCGCCGTTTTATCCGGATGTCCACCAGTCACCGGCGAAAGATCAGGTCGCTACCCTGATGAGCGACGACCCGACCGATCCGCGTCTGAAACCAAAAGACAGCTCACCGACCAGCGCATTACAGGGGATCCCTCAGTTCGGTCCCAGCCAGCTGACCCCCGATGGCTATGCGGTAAATACTATGCTGCCGCCGTACTGGCCATCAGGCAGCCGGGACAAAAATAATCCGGCACTGGCAGATCTTTCTTCACCTAAAACTCTGCCGGCACAGACACACCAGCATATCGGGGACCTGTTGTCGGATAAAGGTATTGACTGGGCCTGGTATTCAGGCGGCTGGCAGTTTGCCGTTGACGGTAAAAAAGACAGTGATACTTTTCCTGCCCGCCCTGATTTCCAGCTGCATCATCAGCCCCTGAACTACTTTGCTGATCTCGGCCCGCAACACCCTGAGCGACGGGCAAAACACCTGCGTGACGGCGGGCTGGGGGATACGGCTGCGACCAATAAATTTCTGGCAGATGTCGATGCCGGAAAATTACCACCGGTCACTTTCTATAAGCCACAGGGTAACCTGAATATGCATGCCGGTTATTCAGATGTAGAATCCGGGGACCGTCATATTGCCCATATTGTTAACCGCCTGCAGCAAAGCCCGCAGTGGGATAATACTGTGGTGGTGATTACTTTCGATGAGAATGGCGGCTGGTGGGATCATGTTGCTCCGCCGAAAGGCGACCGCTGGGGACCGGGCACCCGGATACCCGCACTGGTGGTGTCACCCTTTGCCCTGAAAGGCCATGTGGAACATACCCAGTATGATACCGGCTCAATTCTGCGGTTAATCAGCCGGGTCTATGATTTACCGAAAT
This sequence comes from Tatumella sp. JGM130, assembly GCF_018257525.1. Classification (NCBI taxonomy): domain Bacteria; kingdom Pseudomonadati; phylum Pseudomonadota; class Gammaproteobacteria; order Enterobacterales; family Erwiniaceae; genus Tatumella; species Tatumella sp. JGM130. Next base: position 3,139 of record NZ_JAERJS010000044.1, read on the forward strand.
TACCGGGTCTGCAGACCCGCGACAAAGCGCTGGCGAAACAAGGGTCTGCCCCGATGGGTGACTTAACCGAAATACTGCGTTTTCCGGTCTGATATATAAAACAGCCCCTGCTGTCACGGGGGCTGTTTCCTGATAACAATATGCCTGATTTTATCCGGCGTTAATTGTTATTATTCCGGTTTAACCGGTTGTGGCAGAGTCATACGTAATACTCCGCGTGATTTATTAAAGATCTTATTACTGGTTTCCCGCCCCGCACGGCGCAAGCGTTGCTCGTCCGGCGATAACTGAGACTCTTCCATGCACATCGGGCTACAGCAGCCATGATATTTTTCCGCGCACTGCGGGCACTGGATAAACAATAAATGGCAGCCATCATTAATGCAATTAACATGACTGTCACAGGGGGTGCCGCACTGATGACAGTGTGCCAGCACATCATCGGAAATACGTTCACCCATCCGTTCATCAAACACGAAGTTTTTACCTTTAAAACGGATAGGCAGCCCCTGCTCCCGGGCGCGGCGGGTATATTCGATGATCCCGCCTTCAATATGGTAAACATTACTGAAGCCGTTATGTCGCATCCAGGCGCTGGCCTTTTCGCAACGGATCCCGCCGGTACAGTACATCACAATTTTTTTATCTTTCTGCTGTTCCAGCATATCGACAGCCATCGGCAGCTGGTCACGGAAAGTATCCGCCGGAATCTCCATCGCGCGATCAAAATGTCCGACCTCGTATTCGTAATGATTACGCATATCGACAAATACCGCATCCGGATCATCCAGCATCTGATTGACCTGGTCGGCTTTCAGATAATCGCCCACATCACTGGCATCAAAACTGTCATCTTCAATTCCATCTGCCACAATACGGTCACGGACTTTCAGGCGTAATACCCAGAAGGATTTACCATCGTCATCCAGCGCAATATTCATACGCAGATGATTAAGGGCCGGATCAAAACTGTACAGTGCCTGTTTCATCTCTTCATAACGGCTGGCCGGTACACTGATCTGGGCATTAATCCCTTCATGTGCCACATAAATACGGCCAAAAACCTGTAATGACGTTAACAGAATATACAGACTGTCACGGAATGCCTGAGGATCAGTGATCTGAAAATATTTATAAAAAGAGACGGTTGTTCGTGGCTCGGTTTCGGCCAGCATCCGCTCTTTCAGCTCTTTATTGGATACAAGGTTATGTAACACTGGCATGGTGTTCGTTCCTGTCATCTATACTCATTATCGGGGGCGCGTATGATAACTGATTTGTTATCATGAAAAAACGGGGACTACCGATTCTTTGGCGAATCATGCTAAATCTTCGCGATACACCGCTGTCCGGTAGCTGCCCCCCCCCGTATATTGCGTTTTAGCTTAGCTAAAAACATGGCACAATAGTCGCCGAATTGTGGGGAAGTGATTCCCCTGTCGTTCCACGGAAACCTGGAAATAATAAAATAATATGACTCAATTGCCTGAATTTAACCGAAGCCTTTTCCATCCGCGTTACTGGCTTACCTGGCTGGGGATTGTTTTTCTGTACCTTCTGGTATTACTGCCCTACCCGGTGCTCTATTTTATAGGGACTAATCTTGGTCGTTTATCCATGCATTTTCTGAAAAGCCGGGTGATCACTGCCAGACGTAATCTGGAACTGTGTTTTCCTGCGATGCCGGTGGCTGATCGCGAAGCACTGCTGGTACATAATTTTGAATCTGTCGGTATGGGCCTGATGGAAACCGGGATGGCCTGGTTCTGGCCGGAATGGCGGGTACGTAAGTGGTTCAGGGTTTCCGGACTGGAACATATTGATACTGCACTGGCCAGTGGCCGTGGCATATTGTTAATCGGGATGCATTTTCTGACGCTGGAACTGGGGGCCCGTATTTTTGGTGTATTTAATCCGGGTATCGGCGTGTATCGTCCGAATGACAATAAACTCCTCGACTGGCTGCAAACCTACGGCCGGATGCGTTCCAATAAAGATATGATTGACCGTAAAGACGTTAAAGGTATGATCCGCGCGCTGAAAAATAATCAGATTATCTGGTACGCGCCGGACCATGACTATGGCCCGCGCGCCAGTGTTTTTGCACCCTTTTTCGCGGTCGGAACAGCAGCAACCACCCGCGGTACCTATATGCTAATGCGCACCAGTCATCCGACCGTCATCCCGTTTGTGCCCCGCCGGTTACCGAATGGCCGTGGTTACGAAATGGTGATTTTACCGGATGCCAGTGACTCCATTCCGCTGACTGATGAAGTGTCAACTGCCACCCGTATGAATCAGATTGTCGAAGAGGCTATCCTGCTGGCCCCGGAACAGTATATGTGGCTACACCGCCGCTTTAAAACTCAGCCGGAAGGTGAACCTTCGCTGTATTAATCTGCCACTGCTGCCCGGCAATACACATTCCGGGCGGCACGCCGTAAATCCTTCACTCCGCCGGTTGCCCCCTGTCTGTTTTGATCTATGCTTTACATTCTTCTCACGGATAATCTGAGGTTATCATATGGATCTTTTTAGCACCCTGTCTGAAGCAATCGATGCCGCACGGGAACAGTTTCTGGCCGATCATCCGGAAGCTGACCACGAGCCGGAAATCAGTCAGTTTGCTTTACAGAAATATGTAATGCAGGACGGTGATATTATGTGGCAGGCGCAATTCTCAGACGACGAAAATCAGGAAACCAGTGAATGTCTGCCATTACTCTATGATGATGCCGCGCAGGCTATCTGGTCAGGAGATTTTGACCCTCAGGAACTGACGCTGGAATGGCAGGACGAAAACACACTGCATGAATGGGATGAAGGCGAATTCCAGCTGACCCCTCCTACAGATACCGAAGAAGGGGAAGCCGCCGCCGAAGAATGGAATGATGACGACAGCGAGGCTGAACGCTGGTAACAAACACTGGCCGGTGAATCAATCGTAAGCTCCGTGTTTTGCATCCACCGGCAGTAACAGTGTGTCAATAATCAGAGACAGTGGCAGGTCGAGTAACGTCAGATAACGCAGCCCCCCGTCACGCATATCCCACTGCACCCCCGGGTAATACTGGTGTCCGTGGCCCTGACCAGGCACTGTACGGCTGATAATACTGCCACAGCCGGTCAGTAACATCATACATCCCGCCAGCATTACGACTCTCATTCTGTGATACCCTTTATCTTTCAGTGCCGCGTAGTCTAGCCTGTTTCCCCCGCGGGTGCCGATAAGGAATTCTCTGTTTTTTGTCGGGTTATTGTTAATTCCGCTGCTGCAGGGATAAAAAAACCCCTGAGCCAGTCAGGGGTTTGTAGCCGTCAGAGTAACGCCCGTTCAGTGGCGGGGTAATGCCAGCGGGTTAAGCGGCTGATTCTGATAACTGCTCAGCCACTGGTGATATTTATCACCGGACTGCCAGAGCCGGCTATGCACCCGTGCCAGAACCACCGGATCACTGATGATTTCTAAACGCTGATCCCGGTTAAGTTTTTCCGGTACGTCACTGAGTGCCTGATCCACCCGCCGGTCACGGGCATGCTCCAGTAACTGGCTACGCTTGTGTCTGGAGGTCGCCATTGCGGTGGCCAGCGCGTTGAAAGACGGATTAAACAGCGCATGCATAAAGCCGTTTTCCAGTGCTCTGCCACGGTTCAGCTGCAGGTAAGCATCCGTATCTACCAGCTCTTTCGGTGGCTGATACTCTTCGGGGATCAGAAACAGTCTGGCGCGCTGACTCTTCAGCCCGAGGGTTGCGCGGCTGGAGAAAACGGACACAAACGGCGACAGGATCAGCGAGAAAACGATCGGTGCCAGCCACCACAGGAAGTTGAGGTCCAGATACCCCATTCCCCAGGCCCAGACAATTCCCAGCAGCATCTGCGAGCCATGGCGGGCAAAGGCTTCTTTCCAGGGCGTAGCATCATCATCACGCTGTGGTGAATTCCACACGGCTTTTAACCCGAGGAAGGCACTGACCACAAATACTGTATGGAATAACATCCGTACCGGGGCCAGTAATACCGAGAATAACATTTCCAGCATCAGTGACAGGAATACCCGGACCGGACCACCATAAGGTTTCGAGCCTTTAAACCAGATAAGAATAATACTTAACAGTTTCGGCAGGAAAAGCAGCACCAGCGTGGTGGAGAATAACGCAATCGCCAGTTCCGGTCGCCACTGAGGCCAGACAGGAAACAGCTGTCGCTGTTGCAGAAAATACTGCGGTTCCACCAGCGTGTGCACCACCTGCAACGCTGTCGACAGGGCAAGGAACATAAACCATAAGGGCGCTGACAGGTAAGACATCACCCCTGTCAGAAACACTGCGCGGTGCACCGGGTGCATACCTTTTACCAGGAACAGCCGGAAGTTCATCAGGTTACCGTGACACCAGCGGCGGTCACGTTTAAGTTCATCCAGCAGGTTGGGCGGCAATTCTTCATAAGAACCCGGCAGGTCATAGGCAATCCATACCCCCCAGCCGGCGCGGCGCATCAGTGCTGCTTCAACAAAGTCATGAGAAAGAATTGACCCGGCGAAAGACCCCTCCCCCGGCAACGGTGCGAGAGCACAGTGCTCAATAAAAGGTTTCACACGGATAATCGCGTTATGTCCCCAATAGTGAGACTCCCCGAGTTGCCAGAAGTGTAAACCGGCAGTAAACAATGGCCCATAGACCCGGGTCGCAAATTGCTGACAACGGGCATACAGAGTATCCATCCCTGAGGCTTTCGGGGCAGACTGAATGATACCGGCATTAGGATTCGCTTCCATCATCCGTACCAGACCGGTCAGACATTCACCGCTCATCACACTGTCGGCGTCCAGTACCACCATATAACTGTATTCACTGCCCCAGCGGCGGCAGAAGTCATCGATGTTACCGCTTTTACGTTTTACACGACGGCGACGACGGCGATAGAAGATTTTACCGGCACCGCCGACATCACGGACCAGCTCCATCCAGGCTTTCTGTTCTGCAATAGCAATATCAGCATCATAGCTGTCACTGAGGATATAGACATCAAAGTGATCACTGTTACCCGTACGTACCACCGACTCCCAGGTGGCGCGCAGACCGGCAAACACCCTTTCCACATCCTCATTACATATTGGCATAATCAGGGCGGTACGGTGTTCAGGATTCAGGGGCTCCTCTCCGGTGGTCGAATAGGAGATACTGTATTTATCCTTACCGATCATTAATTGCAGGAAGCCCATCAGCGCCGTCCAGAATCCGGCAGACACCCAGCAGAACAGAATCGCAAACAGTATCAGAATGCCGGTCTGTAAGACATAAGGTAACAGCTGCAGCACCGTCTGTTGCCAGCTCTGGCTGAGTAATTCCGAAGAATCAATCATCCCCCAGCCCTGGTAAGGTAAAATAGTCTTCATATACCAGGTGGCAATCACTGTCTGAACCATTGTCAGTAACAGCAGAATATAACGGCGAATGGTACCGACAGTACGCCATTTCTCTTCGGCAATACGCTCATCGACACTGGCCTGGTCCTGATGCAGCGGCTTTTTGGCCCTGCCACGCATCGCGCCCCACATGCGGGTCAGCGGGTTTGTTTCCCAGGGTGAGGGATACATACCGGCACGTTTCAGCGGCGGCGTTGCTTTCAGGGTCGTCCGGTCAGCGTCATCTTTACCAAACTGCCGGCCTCCGTCTACGGAGTCCGGCCAGGCCATCCGGATCCTGGCCGACACGGATTTCAGTGCGGCATCATCCTCGCGATCACTGGCGGCGTTGTCATGACCAAGTTGCTGCTGTAAATCCGCAAAATCAGTCTCTGCGGATGGACGCAGCTGTGCCTGCTCCGCCGCAGACAGCGGCAGAGCATCGACATATTTTTCGGGGTTAAAGGTAGATTTATTCATTGGCAGGTAACTGATAGCTCCAGGTTTCCGTCAACGTTTTGTCGCCACTCACTAACGCAGCGCGCATTTCGGTGGTTTTTTTCGGGTCTTTGACTTTCAATCGCAATATCAGACGCCAGCCTTTAGTGACCGGATTATAACGGACACTCTGTTCCACCACGTCACCATTATCCCCGATACTGACTTGCGGAGACACCTGAGTATCCTGTGGCAGTTTACTCATTGCCTGACCGGTAAAATCGACGATAAAGGCGATTGAACCATCCGGCTGACGTACCAGATTGGACTGTCGTACATCTCCCGCGGAACGCAGGGTATCTTTTACCCACGCCACATCCGGCGTGTGCAGCTGAGACTCGTTACCCGTGAAATGTAAACGGTAGTTGAAGTCTGACGCCTTGCCCGTTTCCGGCATTTTTTCCGGTGACCAGAAAGCAACGATATTATCGTTGGTTTCATCATTGGTCGGAATTTCTACCAGTTCAACATGACCTTTACCCCAGTTACCCAGCGGCTCAACCCAGCCACTCGGCCGTAAGTCATAGCGGTCATCCAGGTCCTGATAATGGCTGAAGTCACGGTTACGCTGTAACAGACCAAACCCTTTCGGATTTTCCAGTGAATAGGAACTGACCGCCAGACGCTTCGGATTGTTCAGCGGTCGCCAGATCCATTCACCGTTACCGTTATGGATCGACAGTCCGTCAGAGTCGTGTAATTCATTACGGTAGTTCATGGCCGGTGATGGCTGATTCGCGCCGAACAGGAACATACTGGTCAGCGGGGCAATCCCCAGTTTGCCGACCGTATCACGCAGGTATATTTTAGAACGGACATCAACAGTGGTTTCTTTCCCCGGGTGTAGTACAAAACGGTAAGCACCGGTTGCCCGCGGCGAATCCAGCAGCGCATAGATCACCAGTTGTTTATCCTGCGGTTTCGGTCGCTCGATCCAGAACTCTTTAAAGCGCGGGAACTCTTCACCGGACGGTAACGCGGTATCAATCGCCAGGCCACGCGCTGACAGTCCATAGACTTGTCCGGCACCGACCACACGGAAATAGCTGGCCCCGAGGAAACTGGTTATCTCGTCTTGTTTGTTTTTACTGTTCAGCGGATACAGAACTTTAAACCCGGCAAAACCGAGGTTTTTCACCGAGTCCGCATCGGCCTGAACATTGGAAAAGTTGAAATAATCAGGGCTGTACTTAATCTCACGCACTGAAGAGGCGGTCACTTCGTTCAGTTTCACCGGCAAATCGAAGTACATGCCTTCCGGATAGAATTCGAGCTTAAACGGGGTACGCAATTTACCCCAATAGGTTTTGTCCTGTCTGAACTGAATTTTCTGATAATCCGCAAATTTCATGTCCCGGAACTGGGAAGGCAGATTACTTTTCGGTGCCTCATAACTTTTATCAGCCAGTGATTTTGCCTGTCTGGCCACATCATTCAGATCAAATGCCCAGCTGTTGCTGGCATACATTGCAAGCAGGACCGCAGCACCAACCCAGTGCATTTTCATCAATCCTGATTTTTTACATTCTGTCGTGAGCACATCTCCCCCTTGCGTGCGTGTGCCTGAATAAATCGCGCCCATAGTAATTGATTATTTCTGATTCTGACAGCTACGCCTGCAGATTGTACTGATTATCTTACTACAGGCTTTTTTTTCGGAATCTTTAACGAAACCAGCCAGTGTTAACACTTGTCTGATACAATTATAGTATGACTTTTCCAGCAGTTACTTCCGGAAAGTTCTAATTTATCTTATGAGTGATTTTTATGGTTACCGCAAAACCTGAACGAGAATATTTTCTGGACTCCATCCGTGCCGGGCTAATGTTACTCGGTGTCCCCTTCCATGTATCACTGATCTATTCAAGCCAGAAGTGGACAGTGAACAGCCCGACAGACTCATTGTGGCTGACGTTATTCAACGAGTTTATCCACTCCTTCCGGATGCAGGTTTTCTTTGTTATCTCCGGTTATTTTTCTTATATGCTCTATCTGCGTTACCAGCCGGTACGCTGGCTGAAAGTCAGGATGGAAAGAGTCGGGATCCCTTTTCTGGCCGCGATCCCGTTAATTACCCTGCCGCAGTTTTTTATGCTGAAAGCCTGGTCGGATAAATTTACCGACTGGTCGCAGTACAGCCTCTATCAGCGTTATAACACTCTGGTCTGGGAGCTGATCTCACATTTATGGTTTTTACTGGTATTACTGTTACTGACCGCCTCCGGCATGCTGTTGTTTGCGATGATCAATAAACATAAGCAGCGATTAAGTACCCTGACCATAAACTGGCCGCGTATTTTCCTTGCCCTGTCGGTCTGCGTGATCGGCTGGGGAGTGGTTCGCCGTTTATTACTCTGGCAGGCACCTGCGGTGCTGATGGACGGGTTATTTAATATTGCCGTTATGCAGTCATTATTTTATTTACCCTTTTTCCTGCTGGGCGCCATTGCCTGGATTAACCCGCAGGCCAAAGCCCTGTTTATTCGCCGTCACCCGCCGGTCTGGGCCGGGGCTATTTTGCTGTTTATCGCCTATCACCTTAACCAGCAATACAGTTCCGGGGCTGGCTGGTTATATGAACTGGACGCGTTAATCTCTATGGCCATGGGCCTGTGCATGCTGAATATCTGTTTCAGTTTCGGTTATCGTTTCCTGAATAATCCGTCAGGGAAGGTCAGGTATCTGGTCAATTCCTCTCTGTTTATTTATCTGGTACACCACCCGTTAACTCTGGTATTCGGTCTGTTTGTGATGCCACATATTGCCAGTAACAGCCTCGGTTTTTTTGCCGGTCTGATATTTGTTTTCGGTATCTCTTTCCTGCTCTACGAAATTCATCTGCGTATTCCGTTGCTACGCTTTTTGTTTTCCGGTAAAAAAGCCTGATATTTTCGTGGTCTGCCGTAACGTCGTTCACCAGACGACACGGCAGCCCCCGGGGTCAGCATCGCGGGGTTTGCACAAACAAACGCCGCCGCCCTGCCATCCCCGGTCATTAATCCCCTTTAGCGTAAGAGTTATCTTCCCCATGAATCAGGAAAATACCCTATCTTCATCCTGCCCTGTGCCGCACCAGTCACCGGGAATAACCACCGTATTCCTTTCTCCGGCTTTGCTTACCCGTGAATGCCTGGCCGGCGTGGTTACCGCACTGGCACTGATTCCGGAAGTGATTTCGTTTTCCGTCGTTTCCGGGGTATCACCGCAGGTCAGCCTGATTGCTTCGGTAGTGATCTGCCTGACCCTGTCACTGATCGGTGGCCGTCCGGCGATGGTCAGTGCCGCTGCGGGTTCTGTGGCACTGGTGATCGGCCCGATGGTGCATCTGCACGGCATCAGCTATATTCTGCCGACGGTGGTTCTGGCGGGGATATTGCAGATTATTTTCGGGCTGACGGGCATGTCACGCATGATGCGTTATATTCCCCGTTCCGTAATGACCGGTTTTGTTAACGCCCTCGGGATCCTGATATTTTTTGCTCAGGTGCCTCATGTGCTTGGACATTCTGCCGTGGTCTGGGGATTTTTTGCCCTGACACTGGTGATTGTGCTGTTACTGCCGCGTCTGTTACCTGCCATCCCTGCTCCGCTGGTCGCGATTGCCGCGGTGACAGCCATCTGCTGGACAATGGGCTATACCGTACCGAATGTCGGTGATGAAGGCGCTATCGGGGGCGGATTACCGGCACTTACCCGGCTGCTGGTACCCCTGAATATGACAACACTGCAGATCATCTGGCCAACGGCGGTCAGTGTGGCACTGGTCGGTATGATAGAAACGCTGCTGACAGCCAAAGTGGTCGATGATCTGACAGATACCACTTCGTCAAAACGCAAAGAAGCAACCGGCTTAGGTATCGCTAATATTATCGCGGGTTTCTGCGGCGGAATGGCCGGCTGTGCCATGATTGGCCAGACAATTGTCAACGTAGAGTTAGGCAAAGCCCGCAGCCGGGTGTCAACACTGGCTGCCGGGCTGGTCCTGCTGTTACTGGTCAGTGTCCTGAGCCGGGTGATGGCGCATATACCGATGGTCGTACTGGCAGCCATTATGATGGTGGTCGCAGTCAAAACCCTTAACTGGCACAGTATTCACCCTGCGACCCTGAGACGCATTCCTTTATCAGAAACCCTGATTATGCTGGCAACAGTGGCTATTACCGTACAAACCGCTAATCTGGCACTGGGCGTGGTCAGCGGTGTTGTGCTGGCGATACTGTGGTTTGCCCGCCGCCTGAGCCATGTGATCCGTGCCGAACGCCGGGTATCAGCCGATGGCCAGTCAGTCTGTTATCAGATTCACGGCCCTCTGTTCTTCGCCAGCAGCAATGACCTGTATGAGCATTTCAGTTATGCCGATGACCCGGCGACGGTAATCATTGACTTGTCTGCCGCCACACTCTGGGATACATCCACGGTGGCAGTACTGGATGCCATCGAACAGCGTTACCGCCGCCATAATGCAACAGTGACCATTGCCGGCCTTGACGGACGCAGCAAAGATCTTCACCAGCGACTGAGTGGTAAGCTGGACTGACCGATCTGACGGCCACGGATGGCCGCTGTTTATCCGGCAGACGTCGCACGGAGCTATCCACGCCATCAGTTCCCTTCCCTCTGTTACCAGACATCACCTTCTCCGCCATATTTTTCACTGGCCGGAAAAGCACAAAAAGTGCTTTTTTTTGCTAACCATGGCAATTAAATTTAACAAATCATTTTCTTTTAATTATATGATGTGACTTCCATCACAAATAGTTTTACAGATGTGGATTTCACATGAAGCAAATTTTTGAGCAAAGTCATACGGATTTACCGGCCAGTGGAACCGGTTCCAGTCGCAGGGGATTTATAAAATCTGCGCTGATATTAACCGCCGGCAGCCTGGCAGCCTCTTTACCGCTGCAGAGTTTTGCCAGCAGCCTGGTTCACGGTGGCGATACCACTCAGGACTTTATCAGTGTTTCGCAGGCGATTACCGAGCATAAACATATTAACCCGCAGCTTGCCACACACTTCCTCAGTGCATTTATCAAACGTGATAATCAGTTCAGCAGCAAAATCACCCGACTGGCACAGCTACGTCAGCCCGGAGATTCCGCCATCGCTTTCAGGCAGAAAGCGATTGACGCAGGACTGGGCGACTTCCTGCAGCAAATCCTGACCGCCTGGTATACGGGGACTATCGGTGATGATTACAAAGGTACCCTGGTTGCCTATAAACAGGCACTGATGTACGACACGGTCAGTGACGGGCTGGTGGTACCCACTTATTGCGGCAATGGTCCCTTATGGTGGACAGCGCCGGTACCGGATCCGCTGGATCCTGAACTGATTAATAACCTGTAAATAACACTTAAAACAGACAGATCATGATGAAAAAACCAGAATTTACTGCGGGTGGTGATGCATCCGCGGATATTGTTATTGTGGGCTCCGGTATCGTTGGCGGACTGATTGCAGACCAGCTGGTCAGCCAGGGATATTCGGTACTGATCCTTGAAGCCGGCTTGCGGATCAGCCGTGCACAGGCAGTAGAAAACTGGCGAAATATGCCGTTTGCTAACCGCGCAGGCTCTGATTTTCAGGGGCTATACCCTCAGTCTCCCCTTGCGCCAGCCCCACTCTATTTCCCGCCAAATAATTATGTCAATGTCACAGGCCCGAGTGCCGGCAGCTTCCAGCAGGGCTACTTACGGACCGTCGGCGGAACCACCTGGCACTGGGCGGCATCCTGCTGGCGTCACCATCCCAGCGATTTTGTGATGAAAAGCAAATACGGTGTCGGTCGTGACTGGCCTGTCTCTTATGATGAAATGGAACCCTGGTACTGTGAGGCTGAGTATGCGATAGGTGTCGCGGGCCCCAGCGACCCGTCTATGCAGTCACCCAGTGAGCGCAGCAGGCCCTACCCGATGGATATGGTGCCTTTTGCCCATGGAGACACTTATTTTGCCAGTGTGGTTAACCCGCACGGTTATAATCTGGTACCGATCCCGCAGGGCCGCAGTACCCGCCCCTGGGAAGGCCGTCCGGTCTGCTGTGGCAATAATAACTGCCAGCCTATTTGCCCGATTGGTGCTATGTATAACGGTATTCATCATGTGGAACGTGCTGAGCAGAAAGGTGCTGTGGTACTGGCTGAATCGGTGGTCTATAAAATTGATACCGATGATAATAACCGTGTCACTGCCGTACACTGGCTGGATAATCAGGGCGCTTCTCACAAAGCGACCGGCAAAGCTTTTGCTCTGGCATGTAACGGCATAGAAACCCCGCGCCTGCTGTTACAGGCCGCCAACCAGGCTAACCCGACCGGAATTGCTAACAGTTCCGATATGGTGGGCCGTAATATGATGGATCACTCAGGTTTTCACTGCAGTTTCCTGACGGAAGAACCTGTCTGGCTGGGGCGTGGTCCGGCCCAGAGCAGCTGTATGGTCGGCCCGCGTGACGGTGAATTCCGCAGTGAATATTCAGCGAACAAAATGATCCTGAATAATATTTCCCGCGTAGTACCGGCAACCAAACAGGCGCTGGCTAAAGGGCTGGTCGGTAAAGCACTGGATGAAGAGATCCGTTATCGTTCTATCCATGGTGTCGATCTTTCCATCAGTCTGGAACCGTTACCAGACCCGGAAAACCGCCTGACCCTGAGTAAAACCCGTAAAGATCCCCACGGACTGGCCTGCCCGGATATTCACTATGATGTCGGCGATTATGTCCGTAAAGGTGCCACCGCTGCCCACGAACAGCTGCAGCATATCGGTTCACTGTTCAACGGCAAAGAGTTCAACATTACTACTGCCCTGAATGCTAACAACCATATTATGGGCGGCACCATTATGGGGAAAAGCCCTAAAGATTCTGTCGTCGATGGAAACTGCCGGACCTTTGATCATGAAAACCTGTGGCTACCGGGTGGCGGCGCGATCCCTTCCGCCAGTGTGGTGAACAGTACCCTGAGTATGGCGGCGCTGGGCCTGAAAGCGGCTCATGATATCTCTCTGCGTATGAAGGAGCTGGCATGAAACGATTTTTCCGCCTGAAGCTGACGTTACTGGCTCTGGTCTGCGGCAGCCTGGGATCCGTGGCTGCCAGGGCGGCAGATATTGATCAGTCTCTGCTAAAACAAGGTGAGCTGGTCGCAACGGCATCTGACTGCCAGGCCTGTCACACCGCCCCCGGCAGTAAAACTGCCTTCAGTGGCGGCTATGCTATCGCCTCACCGATGGGGGCGATTTACTCAACCAATATCACCCCCGACCCGGCCACCGGGATTGGTCACTACACTGAAGCACAGTTTGTTGATGCCGTACGTCATGGTGTCCGGGCCGACGGAGCACAACTCTACCCGGCGATGCCCTATACTTCGTACCGGATGATGACCGACAGTGATGCTCATGCCCTGTATTATTACTTTATGCATGGCGTTAAACCGGTGGTACAGCAGAATACAGAAACCCGGTTAGCGTTCCCGTTCAATATCCGTTTCAGTATGAAGTTCTGGAACCTGCTGTATGCCGATAATAAAACCCTGCAACCGGATCCGCAGAAAAGTGCCGAGTGGAACCGCGGTAACTATCTGGTTAACGGGCTGGCTCACTGTGACACCTGTCACACGCCACGCGGTTTTATGATGAATGAAAAAACGGATCAGCCACTGGCCGGGGCTCCGCTTGGCAGCTGGTACGCGCCGAATATTACTTCCGATAAGATCAGCGGGATTGGTGGCTGGAGCAATGATGAAATCATCAGCTACCTGAAAACCGGCCGGGCCGAAGGTAAAAACCAGGCTGCTGGCGGTATGGCTGAAGCCGTTGAACACAGCCTGCAATACCTGCCGGACAGTGATCTGCAGGCGATTGCTGTCTATCTGAAACAGACCACGCCAATCCGCACCGCGGGGGAAACCAAAGCCGCGTACAGCTATGGCTCCTCATCGGTCAATGTGGATGATGAGGTCCGTGGGATGGCCGCAAATAATGCCCGTGACTCTCTGACTTCCGGTGCAGCCTTGTTCAGCGGTAACTGTGCCAGTTGTCACCAGCCAGACGGTGCCGGCAGCAAGAATCAGGCCTACCCTTCCCTGTTCCATAACACCGCGACCGGCATGATCCATCCGCAAAACCTGATTGCGACCATTCTGTTCGGTGTGCAACGCAATACCAAAGATCATCAGGTGCTGATGCCCGGCTTCAGTTCCCCCACTTATGTGGATAACCTGACCGATCAGCAAATCGCGGATATCAGTAACTATGTTCTGCATAATTACGGTAATCCTGAGGTCACCGTGCAGGCAGGTGATGTGGCCTGGGTCCGTAAGGGCGGCCATCCGCCGGCTCTGGTCGCTCTGCAGCCGTACATGATCCCCGCCATCAGTGTTGCGGTCATTATTGTGATACTGTTGCTGGTTGCCTTCCGCCTGCGGCGCAGTCGCCGCCGTTAGACGAACGGGTTAAAGGGGGCGACTGCCCCCTTTTTTGCCCGCAGGGTTAGCGGGATAATTGCTGACGGAGTTGCTGACCGGTCAGACTGTTCAGGAATAATTCACTGCCCGGCTGAAACAGACGCGCTTTATCCAGTCCGCCAGCCACCACCGGATCAAAACCGGCATTTTTTACCAGTTCAGAGACTTCATTCAGGGCCTGCTGATCGTTACCCGCCAGCGGAATGGCCAGTAACTCCCCTGACCGGTGCGCCTGTGAACTCAGAGTGTAAGCAGCAACCGAATTAAATCCGCGTACCAGACGGGCACCGGGGAAAAGCCCTGCACTGTATTCCCCTGCTCCCTGTTTCAGGGCCTGTTGCGCAATATTACCATCGCGGCCGGGGTAAGGATTGGTGACATCCAGGACAACTTTACCTTTCAGTTGCGGGCCGATAACCTTCGCCAGAGACGGCAATGCGCCATAAGGCACGGCCAGCACGACAATACTGGCTTTTTCAGCGGCCTGCTCAGGAGTGGCGGCACTGGCATGGGCACCAAGGGCACTGACCTGGCTTTGTAACTGGTCCGGATGCCGCGATGATAAAATCACCGGATATCCGGCTTTGCTCCACAGAGTTGCCAGAGTTCCGCCCATCTGACCGGCACCGATAATACCGACAACCGGTAAGCTACTGGCGTGGGCGGTTAGCATACTGCCAGCCAGCAATATAGCGCTGCAAAATAACTGCTTAATTCCTGTCACGGAATCCTCCTTAGTTATACAAATAAATCAGGCGAGCGGATCCCACAGGGTCATCAGGGGATGAGGCTGACCACTGACCGGGTCCTGATGCGGGTAAGGCAGCGAGGCAATACGCTGCTGCATCCCGGCGGTCGGGGCAGAACGACAGATATCCCAGTGCTGATCGGGCGGGTAGGCACCCACCACCAGAAAATCGTCACTGCTGCCGGTGTTACAGTGTCCGGTGCCTGCCGGCAGTAACACCACATCCCCGGCATTAACCGTCACCGTCTTTCCTCCCGGGCCGCCCAGCATCAGCCGGGCTTCACCACCGACAACCCCCAGGACTTCATGGGCAGTACTGTGGTAATGGTGGAAGTCGAATACCCCTGCCACCCACTGGGGTGGCCAGCCGTTATGTTGAAAAGCCTGTTCAGAGTGCTGCGTAACCGCGCCGGATAGCGGCAATACCTGCCGGTAGAGCAGGACAGGAAGGTGTGGATTATTCGGTACCCAGCCATTGGCTGATAATCTGAAATGTTCCGGAGTGAGCCGGGAGGGAGATTCACCACGTGCAGCGGCGGCAAACAAAAGTGGTGTGCTAAGCGCGATCTGCGTCATCACACGTAAAAAGTCCCGGCGGGAATCGACTGACATATTTCCCCCTTGAGCAATAGTTAACAAAACTGCAGATTTCTACCCTGAGAATAAGCGGCAGCAAACAGATATCGTCTGCCCGGTAACTGCGTCGTACGGCTATTAAAGGTATAAAAGCCCCGCGGCTTTTTGTAAAGTCCGCGGGGCTTTCAGAATACTGCAGGTAACAGAGAAAAGGTGACAGAATATATCTGAAACCTCAGATGACTTAGCGCACGGAGGTCTGCGCTTTACTGGTCACTAAAGCACTCAGCCAGGCTAACAGTCCGACAATCCCTAAAGCACCACCCACCCAGGCAGTGGCTGTCCAGCCCATACCGGCATTGATCACCACTCCGCCGAAGAACGCCCCTAATGCATTAGCAATATTTAATGCTGAGTGATTCATAGCCGCCGCCAGCGTCTGGGCCTTACCCGCGACATCCATCAGCCGGATTTGCAGACAAGGGATCAGTAGCGAAGTTGTCCCCACCAGGAAAGTTGCTACCACACCACCGCTCACAAATTTAGCCAGCAGCGGGAACAGAGCCATCACCACCAGGTTCCATAACAGAGCCACCGTGATCCCCCTCCTGACACTCCAGTCAGATAACCGTCCGCCGGCCATCATGCCGACAATCATTCCCAGCCCGAAAGCGGCCATCACCCAGGGAATTGCCCATTCGGCCAGCCCGGCAACCTGCATCAGAGTCGGAGTAATATAACTGAACACCGCAAACATACCGCCAAACCCGGCAGCACCGGTCAGCAGTACCAGCAAAACCTGCGGGGTTTTCAGTGCCGTCAGTTCCTGTAGCGGATGAGCTGACGGATCCCCAGGCTGATAAGGCACATAACGGATCACCAGCAGCAGTGATACCAGTGCACAGAGCCCGACAAACAGGAAGGCATAGTGCCAGTTAAGATGGTGCCCTACCCAGGCGGCCAGCGGTACTCCCAGCAGCGTGGCAATGGTCAGACCTGTCATCATCCGGCCAATCGCTTTACCCCGCTGTTCCGGTGCAACCAGCGAGGCTGATACCAGCGAGGCAATACCAAAATACGCCCCGTGAGGTAACCCGCTGATAAAACGCGCCACGACAAAGCTCATATATCCCGGGGTCAATGCACTGGCAATATTACCGGCGGCAAACAACCCCATCAGAAAAATAAGCAGATGCTGGCGGGACGCCCGTGCTCCCAGTACTGCAATTAACGGTGCTCCGAATACCACCCCTAATGCATATGCGGTGATCGCATTACCGGTACTGGTGACTGAATGTCCGAGCCCGTGCGCGACATCCGGTAATAAGCCCATAATCACAAACTCACCGGTGCCGATACCGAAGCCGCCCAGCCCCATCGCCAGCAGGGCCATCCCGATATTTATGGTCTTCTTTTGCTGCACAAAAACTCCAATACAATTAATTAATATTTACTAAACATATTTACATACATTCATGAGATGCATCCCTTCCGGGCATTGGATATCATGATCGCTCCTTATGTTCTCATGCCCGGTAAGCAACAGTCATGTGCGTATTGATAAATAAAACAAATAAGTCTGTTTCAGGTGTTGCTCTGCTGGTGGCGGGCGCTTTTTTTAGGTTCATCGCGTTTTACCGGGGAACGCTGCTTTTATCTTCAGGAAGAAGTATTCATTATCCCGGTATCCATATGCC
>NZ_JAERJS010000045.1:0-19160 GCF_018257525.1 Tatumella sp. JGM130
TCTTCATAGATTTCTCCCCGATTCAGGTTAGTAGAAAATTCTACTTATGAACACAACGGTTTTTCGGGGGGATTACCGAATAATACCAATGCTTGATTTACTTGCTTGGTCAGAAAGAAAGAAAGTGCTTCTGTCAGATGATAGAATATCACGATTGATTTATAGAGATGAATATGACGATAAGGTAATTAGACAAGGGTATCATATTAGAGATGCAGACCGACCTTTAGCTATGAAAGTAGTAGAAAATGATTTTTTACGCCAATTCTACTTTTTTATAAATAAAAACAGACATATTAAAGAGATGAGCGTTTATGATGTAATGAAAATTACAGACGCTGACTGATTATATTGTAATGGTTGATAAATATATTTTAAGAGAGATTTTACTGGAAATAGAGTATTTTAATGATTTGAAATGCAGTAACGATTATGCGAGATATGACAATTTTTTTCACGGTATGATTGTGCTATTATATAACAGTGAATAGTATGATGGATTTCCCAATGGCGCTAAGTATCGATAATATAAGAGTTTTTTCAAGGGTGTTCAGCCGCCCAGTTTTCGAGGCTTTAGCCAAGGGAAGAGAACCGTCTAATGTCTTGGATTTTGTGTCTTTCTCTGATGAAATGAAGCAGGATGGGCAACCATTACATACATTTTTTAGTGAATGTTATAAAGAGTTATCCAGAAATTATAGAAATGAGTATGTTTACAAAACAGAAGTAGCCAATCGAATAGTTTTTGGGAGGCATAGTCCCCGGACCTCATCCTTATTAAGTGAGCTTCATGTCGGAAAGTCTATTGTTGATATTGCAATTTTTAACGGAACATCTACAGCGTATGAAATTAAAACGGAATATGATACCCCGCGGAGATTGCAAACCCAAACCCCAGATTATTTAAAAGCATTCGATAAAGTTTATGTGGTTACTCATCCAAATTTATCTGAAAAATATGCTGAGATTGTTCCAGATAAAGTTGGTGTTATTGCATTAAATAATAGAGGTAGCCTTAAGATAGTGAAAAATGCTGAGTCAAATTTAGCTAATGTTGATATATTATATATTTTTCGTATGCTGAAAAGAAGTGAATACCTTCCAGCAATAGAAAAATTCATTGGCGAGAAGATCAATTTACCCAACGGGCTTATTTATGCATTCTGCGAGGATATATTTAAAAAAATCCCTCAGGATATAGCTCACAATATTTACATTAATGCAATGAGAGGCAGAACGACAAGTGATGATATTGTAAGCTTTGTTAATTGCCTTCCTAGTTGCCTTCGTGTGTTGGGAATGTCATCTGCTTTATCAAGTGTTCAACGTAAAAAGATCCTCACGGTTTTGGGGATAGTGTAGAGATGCTTAACTTTATGTGATCATTTTTCTCTCTGGAGGGAGTCATATGTATAGTCCGGTAATGCTGCCAACTTACTGATTTAGTGTATGATGGTGATTTTAAGGTGCTTGCGTGGTTTCCATTTCCATCAGATATCCTTCCTGCTCCGCTACTGAAGGCGTGGTGCGTAACGGCAAAAGCACTGCCGGACATCAGCGCTATCTCTGCTCTCATTGCCGTAAAACATGGCAACTACAGTTCACTTACACCGCCTCTCAGCCCGGTACGCACCAGAAAATCATTGATATGGCCATGAATGGCGTCGGATGTCGCGCCAGTGCACGCATTATGGGCGTTGGCCTCAACACGGTTTTACGTCACTTAAAAAACTCAGGCCGCAGTCGGTAACCTCGCGCATACAACCGGGCAGTGATGTGATTGTCTGCGCTGAAATGGACGAACAGTGGGGCTACGTCGGTGCTAAATCACGTCAGCGCTGGCTGTTTTACGCGTATGACAGGATACGGAGGACAGTTGTGGCGCACATCTTCGGTGAACGCACTCTGGCCACACTGGAGCGTCTTCTGAGCCTGCTGTCGGCCTTTGAGGTCGTGGTATGGATGACGGATGGCTGGCCGCTGTATGAATCACGCCTGAAGGGAAAGCTGCACGTTATCAGCAAGCGTTACACTCAGCGCATTGAGCGACATAATCTGAATCTGAGACAACATCTGGCAAGGCCGGGACGGAAGTCACTGTCGTTCTCAAAATCGGTGGAGCTGCATGACAAGGTCATCGGGCATTATCTGAACATAAAACACTATCAGTAAGTTGGAGTCATTACCATATTTTCCAACCATGTTTACTGAAAAACTTCACCATTGATGACGTAAAGAAGAGAATGTGTTTAATTCCTTTTCTCGATACATTTCCGCCGTGATGCAGCATCCTGACTTCAGGTACATAGGCTACATCTGTCATTTTTGTGGCTCTTAAACTTAAATCAGTATCTTCAAAATACAAAAAGAAGTCTTTATCGAACCCCCCCAAAGCTGTCAGCACAGAGGTTCTAAAAAGCATAAAGCAACCGGTGACAATTGGCGGATTCCATAGAATGGTTTCAGCCTGCATTTCATCCTTCATGCAATAATATTCCAGCTTCTTTCGGAACATGTCCTGAATAACTCTTGGTGCAAAAGCGCGAATCAACAGAACAGATACATCAGGATATCTTTTACACAGATACTGACGGTCGCCATTTCTCCAGTGACACTGTGGTGAGAGCAGACCACAATGGGTATTTTGCTCCATAAATTCAAATGCCACACGTAAAGAATCAGGAGCAAACTCAATGTCAGGATTTAACACCAGATGGTAATCAAAGTTGGAATCGATGGTTAAATTATGAGCACGACCATACCCTAAATTTTCACCGGTAATGGTGACTGTGCAGAATGGATATTTCTTTTCGACCTGCCGATGTATTTCTGTTTTCTCTTTATAACCATTTTCAACAATCGCAATTTTATAGTTCAAATAGGGTGTTTTTTGTGCTGCGATTAAAAATGACTCTATTAACGGAAATATATCATCATCGATATAATAAGTAACAATCGAGATTTTTACAGATACTTCTTTGTCCACAACATTATATCCACTGCAGTTATCACTTATATTTTCCGCTGATATTCCTGAAAGCATCAAGAAACCCCTTTGAAATCATTTTTATCTCCGAGCTTTTATTTTCAGCTGAGAGAATAAAAACAGCTAACTTAGCAACTAACTTATAGGCGTCTACTACCTTCCAGTTAACCGGGATATAATTTCTTTTATACAACAATATTGCATTACGCACCTGATAGTAATGACGCACAGGAGCATGGATAGCCACACTGCTCTTGAAGACTGCAACCCGGCGCTCCCCTAATGAGTGCGTCATACCAGCATTCAATACGCCGTAGCAGCGTAGTCCTTGATATCGTGCGCGTAGTGACCACTCAACATCAACATAGTCAATAAACAGCGAGTCATCCATGCCACCAATTTTTTCAAAAACATCGACTGGTATTAATGACCCGGAGGCAATTAAATGGTCAACGTCGACACATCCGGTGCTATCGGCCTCAAGGTTTTTATTCACCCGAAGCCCCTCAACGCGAATAAAGCGAGAATGTTTAGCCCCATTGCTATCAATAAATACAGGGCCAACGGCAGCAGCATCATCGTGGTTCTGAAGCGCATGATAAAGTGTATCAACCATATCGTCGGAAGGTACACTATCTTGATCCATTAAGAGAACATATCTGTAGCCTTGTGCCCTGGCATACTCAATCCCATGGTTCTGAGCAGTCGCAATCCCAACATTGCTACCAATTAAACGAAGATTCACAGTTGCTGATTCTTGCTTCAACAGCGCTGAAACCTCAGCGCTGTTGTCTGAACCATTATCGACAATCAAAATATCAACACCGCTGCTATCTAATTGTCGAATCTGTGTCTCTAAACGCTCAATTTCAGGATTAAATGTTACTGTGATTGCAAGGATTTCGTTACTCACAAGTAATATCCATAAAAGGGCCAAAGGCCCTTTACTTTAAAACATCCAAATAAATTGAAGACAACTCTTCATATTGCTCATCAAAATTTCGAATGTGCGAATGAGGAAGAGTGAGAGGTCTGGTAGGATCTCTCTTCGCAAAATATTCAATCGTTTCTGACACAGCCTTAGATAGATCTTTACTTTCATTATTGAAGGGAATCACTAAACCATTCTCACCAACAATGATATCCTCTGCCGCACCGCCAGCATCACTGGTAATAACCCATACATCACGGATAAGGGCCTCGCGAACAGTCAAGCCAAAACTCTCTTTGGATTGTGTTGGATAGAGTAAAACATCAATCCCGGCATAAAAATCATCAATTTCAGCTTGAGTAAATGCCGGCACAACCTCAACAGAATTGATACCATCAAGATCGTCCGGACTAAACGATGGGAAACCAAGATTGAGAGTATTATCGACTATGACTAAGCAGGCCTGACTTGCCGGAATGCTAGAAAATACCTTCTTGATCAGATGGAAACCTTTGATATTCGTGTTTCCGCCCACGTAACCAAACTTCAACGGTTGATGAGGGTGACGTACTCGTTCTGAAGAAGGAGCAGCGACGCCGTTCTTATTCAGGCGAACATTGTCAAAGCCTTCGCTTTTATACACCTCTGAGGTGAACAGACTTGGCGCAAGTATGACATCTGCAAGTTTTAATGCACTTCTTTTCTTCATCTGATAATAGTCATCGTTATCATCAAGATGTTGAGCACTATCTAATTTTTTACTCAAACCCCTGAACTTATGTTTTTCATCAAAGCTCAGAATGAATTGATGTTCATATAGCCACCAGTAATCATGGGCAGTAACAACAATAGGAATATTACGCTGATGACAAATATCAAGCATCGTAACGCCGAGTCCTTGAATCGAGTGGAAATGCACCAGGTCTGGCTTGACTAAATCGAGCACATGTTTAAATTCCGCATCGATGTCATTATTCACGATCTGCTTCTTCGACGGCAATACGTCCGGGATAACCATCCCATAGCAGTCTTGCCCATCAAATTCATAGCGGCGAAGTTTATTTAGCTGACCATAATCTTGATTTAACGCCGTAAACACATGAATATCAAACTGTTCATTTGTATTTAAGCGTTTATTTAGTGCTTCAGCAACAACAGTCGCACCACCAAAAGAACGTGGTCCATAATAGCAGTTTACGGATAAAATCTGCTTTTTAGCCGTCTCCACAGGATGATTAAAGTCATCAACCAGTGGCATAACCTGATTTTCGGCGATAAATTCCTGGGAGTAACGAGCCAGAACGGTCTGCTTACCCTGCAGACCAACAGCATGACGTAACTCGGCAGAATCTATTAATGTCTCAATAACTGATACCCATTGTTCCGTGCCATCACACAAGAAACCATTTTCGCCATGATTAATAACGTTGGAAAAATTAGGTCGCGGTGAACAAATGCATGGAATACCTAAAATGGAAGCCTCAATGTATTTAATATTACTTTTCGAATCATTAAATACATAGTTTTCCAACGGCGCGATACTAATATCACATTCATTGAGAATTTTCAGGTAATCAGTATATGGGCAGAATTCTATTCTTTCTATCTGCGCTTGTACAATATCGTATTCTTTTGGTAACCCTAAAGTTCCAATCAAACGGAAATGGACATTTTTATGCTTTTTAAGAATTGCCAGAATCGCATCAGAGGCTTCAAGGAAATCAACGTTATGCGTGCTGGTTCCAGAACCATAGACGATTCGGATAATATTGTCTTCGTTACTTTTTCGTGTTTCTGGCAATGACGAGGCTGTCACCACAGTTTCTGGATCAAGCGCATTTTCAACAACAAACGCATATTTCACACCGGCAGCGACCATTTCTTCTGCAAGATGAGGCGTCGATGCGATAGCAAACTTGCAACGTGACATTGCCGATTTATATAAATGAGCACCATCCAGTAACCCCTGGAAGACATCTTTATCTAGCTCATTTAAGGTACGACTATTCCTCATCACTTCAGCATCAAAGATAAGGTCATCGACTTCCCAGTACGTTGGGAGATTAAGTCTATCGCATTCATCAAAAATACGATGAACACTGTCAAATGCCGGTACTCGATAAAAAATTATCAAGGAATGACTCTGTAACGCATCAATACATGACTGCCAATCATGCCAGTTGAGTACTGTTACAGGTATATTGAGCTTTTTAAATAACTCAACTTTCTGATCAACACGATACTTACGACACTGAGGTATTGATAGCTCTGCAATGATCAGTACTCGCAGGCTCAGTATTTTAGTGGCATCGAGATTAATTGCAGGTAATTCCTTCTGAACGCGTACTGCTTGCATACTCTGGAATGCCGCAACATGCCTGATTCGCTGTAATGCGCCCGAAATACCTTCACGCTTAAATACCGCCATGCCCTTTTTGTAGGTGTAAGCAACACCGTGAGTTTTCGTCACATGCGTTACGGTTTTGGCCGCTTTTTTAGCCCGGCGGAGATTAAGCATGGCTAAACGTATCGGTTTGGTTATACGCCAGCTCGTTGAATCCCGTAACGCCTGGTTATCAAAACTCAGGCGTTGGATGAGATGCTCTTTTTCTTCAAGTACTGTATTAACTTCCTGAATATGCTGCTCTTGTTTACTTATGTGGTTTTGAAGTTCTTTCAGTCTTTTCTGTTGAGCCAGAATCTCTTTAGTCAGCTCCTGCTCTGCAACAACTAATTTCTGCCATTCCATTTCTGGATGAAGTGGTAATGAACTCCAAAAATTATGAGCCTGCAGCATTGCCGGCATATAAGTACCGTTGTGGGCCTTATTACCCTGGACAACGCTTTCTTCGTCTCCGACAATATGCCGAATACCGAGAAGATTAGATTTTGCTTTACCTTTTTGAATGATACACAGCGAGTTTATAAAAGTAACTGAATGAATTTCGCTATAGTCGATAGAGCCTAAGTGTTCACAACCATAGTGTTCATAATAAGGCTGTAAGAATTCATCAGCACTTAGCTCAACCCCCCAATGCTCATGGTTTTGCACATCGGCTAATTTTTTAAGAAATGCCATTGAAGAAAATGGGTCATAGAGTCCCCCTTCAAAGTTTTGCCAGTAGCTACAATGTAAATCTTCGATAATATAAATTCCCTCATCATTAACCAGAGGGAAGTACAGCAAGAAAGATTTAATAATATCGGATGAATCATGAGAACCATCATCGATAATCAAATCAAATGATTGTGCAATATCCTGAATCCGGTTTTTCACGTCTTCAGTTGACGAGTTTCCAATTACAATCTTTATTGTATCATCATTATATTTTAATTTTTCACAATCAGGATTGATATCGCAACCAACGATATTCTCGGCGGCGGGGAAATACTTTCTCCATATTTCTAATGAACCACCGTTTTGCACACCAATTTCTAGAAAATTCTTGACAGACATTCTGGAACTGGAAAGGTACTGGTGATATGTATGGAGATAAATATCCCATTTATCTGATGATTTTCCGTTATGCTCGTCATAGAGCTCAATTAAATTTTTCATTCTTTTTCCAGTTTCACATCATCAAACTTAATACCGACCAGTCCCCAACGTACATCACTTGAAGAAACATTGATTATCAAGGCATCATGTAACCAGTGGTGCTGGACATGGCTATTTATATCACCGTTAGCCAATGAGACCATCATCGAATATTCCCCATTGGGCAGCATCGGTAATGTAAACACATACTCAGCAGTCATTTTCTCACCTGCACCTACAGAAAATGCATTTTTATTGGTGAATGGTAACGTGTTCTCTCCGAATAGAACCTGACCCAAACGATCTTTAACCAGAAAACCTAATATCGGTGAGTCAAATGACTCATTTATACTAGCGGTGATTCGTAGTTTGACTTTTTCTCCACCTTTGTAAAGGTGGTGGGTGTTCCCGGTTGCCACATCACTGAATGACACATCGATAATTTCGCCGGCACCGGTTTTCCAGCCATTAGCATCTGATAGATTGTTATCAATACTGTATTGAGAGTTATAGTCGAAGGTATCATTAGCAGTCGTATTTTCAGCAATGGCAACTTGGGATCGCTCAGTAGAAACGTCATCTTGTTTATTATTTTTAATATCATCAAGTTTAGTTTCATCACCGTAAACCTCTTGCAAGGTATACTGCAGATACTTTTCTGTAATAGCCTTGGCTTTACCAGATGAAATCATTTCACCTTTATGAAGCCAGATAGCTTTATCACATAAGTTAATTACTGATTGAGTATCATGGCTCACAAACAGTAAGGTGCCATTCTCTTTAAACTTACGGATAAAGCGCATGCATTTCTGGGTAAATACAGCATCACCAACAGCAAGCGCCTCATCAACGACAAGAATATCAGCATCAACGTGAGCAATAACGGCAAATGCCAGTCGGACATACATACCACTGGAATAAGTTTTTACCGGTTGATCGATGTAGTCGCCGATATCAGCAAAAGCCAGAATTTTATCGTAGCGTTGTCTGATTTGCTCGTTCGTCAAACCATACAAAGAGGCCGCCATAAAAATGTTTTCATGACCGGTAAACTCAGGGTTAAACCCCGCACCAAGCTCCAACAATGCAGCTATACGGCCATTAACCTTCACCGTACCATCTGTAGGTGTCAGCGTGCCGCAAATCATTTGCAACAAAGTAGATTTGCCCGAGCCATTACGGCCGATAATGCCAACCGTTTCACCCTTTTTTAGGGAAAAACTAACATTTTTTAAAGCCCAGAATTCACGGTAAAGCTGTTTACGAGATCGAAAGAACATCTGCATCAAACGATCTTTTGGTGAGTCATAAATTTGATAACATTTACTTAAACCCGTTATCTCAATAATATTATCAGATGACATCTGCAAACCCTTTCCGTGTTTTCTGGAACCAAAGGAATCCAGCCCATGCAATTGCTGCATTGACGATTAACCCAACTAAGTATGGTCTAATTTCTGGAATCCGCCCCCAATACATTACATCTCTGGCTTGTTCAATAAATTGAGCCAGTGGATTAAGTAATAATAGTGGCCTTACTGATTCGGGAAGAGCAGACGTCGGGAAAAATATTGGCGATAAGAACATCAGCACCATAGTGGCTATACCAACTATTTGGCTAACATCACGCAAATAAACACCTAAAGAACCTAAAAACCAGCTCAGTCCCATAATCATTAAAACCAATGGCAGGAGGACAAACGGTAGTAAAAGGATGGTGATATGAGGCATGCCGACTTCTACAATATAGAAGATAAGCCAAACCAGGCAGCTAATTGAAAAATGGAATAATGCAGCGAATAAATTGACCCAAGGTAATACCTCCAATGGGAATATTACCTTTTTCACATAATTCGCATTTGCAAGTATGGCAGTCGGAGCCCGATTAATACATTCAGAAAATAAGTTGAATATAATTAACCCTGAAAACAGTACTAATGCAAATGCTGTACGCGACGTGCTCCCCTCACTCCATTTTGCCTGGAATACGACACTAAATACAAAGGTGTATACCACAAGCATAAGGACAGGTGTGAAAAATGACCAGAGCAGCCCTAATACTGAACCGCGGTACCGGCTAATCACTTCACGACGAGTTAATGTATATATTAACCGCCGGTTAGAAATGAGTGACTTAAATAGCTCACGGGTTTGGTTAACGACAAAACTCATTCATAGACCTCAGCATCAAGGAACAATGCACCGACTTTATCTTTATCGGAAATCAATACATCCTGGTTTGGCCATTCAATATTTATCTCTGGGTCATTCCAGAGAATACTGCGCTCAGACTGTGGCGCATAGTAGTTGGTCGCTTTATAGACAAACTGCACCGTCTCACTCAGGGCCATAAAACCATGCGCAAATCCTTCCGGGATCCACAGTTGACGTTTGTTTTCCGCACTCAGCACCACGCCCACCCACTGACCAAACGTCGGCGATGAGCGGCGTACATCGACGGCCACATCAAACACTTCACCTTCAACGCAGCGCACCAGTTTGCCTTGCGCATGCGGATCCAGCTGATAATGCAGGCCCCGCAGCACGCCCTTCTGAGACTGCGAGTGGTTGTCCTGCACAAACTCGACATGACGGCCCACCACCTCATCAAACACCTTGCTGCTGAAACTCTCAAAGAAGAAACCGCGCGCATCACCAAACACCCGGGGTTCAAATATCAGTACGTCAGGAATGTCTGTTTTAATAATATTCATTTTGTCTGCTTACCTACTTGCCTGAAACTTCCACAATCACCCGCTCGAGGCCCTGGCGCCAGTCCGGGAGCGTCACGCCAAATACGCGCTGGAACTTCTCATTCGACAACCGCGAGTTCAGCGGCCGTTTTGCCGGGGTCGGATACGCCGTTGTCGGGATACCGTTCACCTCTTTGATGGCCAGCTGCACGCCGTTAGCTCTCGCCACATCAAACACAAAGCGCGCATAGTCATACCAGCTCGTCTCACCGCTAGCCACCAGATGGTAGATCCCGGCAACCGCCTTATTGCGCAGCGCTTCCCGGATGGCGATGGCAGTGCAGTCCGCCAGCAGCTCTGCCCCGGTCGGCGCGCCGTGCTGATCGTTAATGATCGATAGCGTCTCTTTCTCACCGGCCAGGCGCAGCATGGTTTTGGCAAAGTTCGCCCCACGGGTCGCGTACACCCAGCTGGTGCGGAAAATCAGATGGCGGGGGTTTGCCTGCTGCAGCGCCAGCTCACCGGCAAGCTTGGTTTCACCGTAGACATTCAGCGGCCCGGTGGCCTCCTCTTCCTGACGATAGTGGCTCCCCTCCCCGTCGAACACATAATCGGTGGAGTAATGCACCATCAGGGCGCCCAGCTTCGCCGACTCTTCTGCCAGCACCGCCACGCCGCGGTCATTCAGCAGGTCAGACAGTTCACGCTCGCTTTCGGCTTTATCGACGGCAGTGTGCGCTGCCGCATTCACAATCACATCCGGTTTCACCTGGCGGACGGTCTGAGCAATGCCGTCCAGATTGGTCAGGTCACCGCACAGTTCTGTATCGAAGTAGTCAACCGCCACCACCTCTCCCAGCGTCGACAGCGAGCGCTGAAGCTCCCAGCCCACCTGGCCGTTCTTGCCAATCAGTAAAATTTTCATGATTAAATACCCTGTAAACGGTTGGCAGGTGATTAATATCCGCTGAGCAGACGCTTGAGATAGGCACCGTATTCAGTTTTCTTTAACTTTTCAGCCTGCATCGCCACCCCTTCTGCAGACAGCCATTTATTTCTAAAGGCGATCTCTTCCAGACAGGCCACTTTCATCCCCTGACGCTTCTCAATGGTATGAATGAACTGTGAGGCCTCAATCAGGCTGTCATGCGTACCGGTGTCCAGCCAGGCAAAACCACGTCCAAGCAGCTCCACCTGCAGATCGCCGCGCTCCAGATACATCTGGTTCAGGGTGGTGATTTCCAGCTCGCCGCGCGCAGACGGTTTCACGGCTTTCGCCATCTCCACCACGTCGTTGTCGTAGAAATACAGGCCGGTTACCGCCCAGTCAGATTTGGGCTTCAGCGGTTTCTCTTCAATAGACAGCGCCCGGAAGTGCTCGTCAAATTCCACCACGCCGAAACGTTCCGGGTCGAGCACCTGATAACCAAACACGGTAGCGCCAGACGTTTTGCCGGCCGCTGCATCCAGTTTCTTGCTAAAACTCTGGCCAAAATAGATGTTGTCGCCCAGCACCAGCGCACAGGCATCATTCCCGATGAACTCTTCACCGATAATAAAAGCCTGCGCCAAACCGTCCGGTGACGGCTGAATGGCGTAGCTGAAGTTCACCCCGAACTGCGAACCGTCGCCCAGCAGACGCTGGAATGCCGGCATATCTTCCGGGGTGGTGATGATCAAAATATCGCGGATCCCGGCCAGCATCAGCACCGATACCGGGTAATAAATCATCGGTTTATCGTAAATCGGCAACAGCTGTTTAGACACGCCCTGGGTGATCGGATATAAACGGGTGCCGGAGCCGCCGGCCAGAACAATACCTTTCATGGGTTTATATCCTTAATCAGTTATTCAGGCCAAGACGTTCGCCGGCGTAGGAGCCGTCCAGCACGCGCTGCCACCAGGTCGGGTTATCCAGATACCAGCGGACCGTTTTCTCAATCCCGCTTTCAAAGGTCTCCTCCGGTACCCAGCCCAGATCGCGCGCAATTTTTGACGCGTCGATCGCGTAGCGCAGGTCATGACCCGGGCGGTCTTTGACAAAGGTGATCAGATCAGCAAAGTGGCTGATAGTGGCCGGCTTCTGCTCCACCACCTTGTCCAGGATGCTGCAGATGGTTCGGACCACATCAATATTCTGTCGCTCGTTATGGCCGCCGATATTGTAGGTTTCTCCGCTCTCACCTTCGGTCGCCACTTTATACAGGGCGCGGGCGTGATCTTCGACGTAAAGCCAGTCGCGGATCTGCTGCCCGTTGCCGTATACCGGCAGCGGTTTGCCCGCCAGCGCATTGAGAATAGTCAGCGGGATCAGTTTTTCCGGGAAGTGGTACGGACCGTAGTTATTGGAGCAGTTGGTCACCACCACCGGCAGGCCGTAGGTGCGGTTCCAGGCACGGACCAGATGATCGCTGCCGGCTTTGGAGGCCGAATACGGGCTGCTCGGCGCGTACGGGGTCTCTTCGGTAAACAGATCGTCGGTGCCGTCGAGGTCACCGTAGACTTCATCGGTGGAGATATGGTGGAAGCGGAAGGCCGGCTTCGCAGCCGCATCGAGCGTGGACCAGTAGTGACGGGCCGCTTCCAGCAGAGTAAAGGTGCCGATCAGGTTGGTCTGAATAAAGGCCGCCGGACCGTCGATGGAGCGGTCCACATGGCTTTCGGCCGCCAGGTGCATCACGATATCAGGCCGGAATTCACTGAACTGCTGAGCAACGCCCTGGGCATCGGTAATATCCGTACGCGAGAAAGAATAGCGCGTATTGTCGGCCACGGAGGCCAGAGACTCGAGATTACCTGCGTAAGTCAGGCAGTCCACGACGCGGACTTCATCCTGGGTATTCTCAATAATATGACGAACGACGGCAGAACCAATAAACCCGGCGCCACCGGTGACAAGGATCTTCATACTCTCTCTCGTTTTTCAATGAGTAAAATGCCACTCTGGCACATTTTTAGAAATTTCAGACACGCTACCGCCATTGGCTATCGCAACCAAAATGCGTAACGCTACCGTACTGTATGCGTGGCTTACAGCGTCAACGTCTACAGGGTGACAGACTGTCTCCTTGTACCATTTTGATGATGTAAAACTCACACTGCACAAAGCAGACTAAATAGCTGCGCCTAATACCGCTACACTTTTGCCTGACCATGTTTTCCTCCGGGGAATGGGCTGGCGGTTTCCATAAAATGGCGGACCTTTTTCAGTAACTGCCACATTGAGCGGCACTGATGATTACGGGTTATCGTATCATGAAGGGCACTGTTGCAAATAGTCGGTGGTGATAAACTTATCATCCCCTTTTGCTGATGGAGCTGCACATGAACCCATTCAAAGGCCGGCATTTTCAGCGTGACATCATTCTGTGGGCCGTACGCTGGTACTGCAAATACGGCATCAGTTACCGTGAGCTGCAGGAGATGCTGGCTGAACGCGGAGTGAATGTCGATCACTCCACGATTTACCGCTGGGTTCAGCGTTATGCGCCTGAAATGGAAAAACGGCTGCGCTGGTACTGGCGTAACCCTTCCGATCTTTGCCCGTGGCACATGGATGAAACCTACGTGAAGGTCAATGGCCGCTGGGCGTATCTGTACCGGGCCGTCGACAGCCGGGGCCGCACTGTCGATTTTTATCTCTCCTCCCGTCGTAACAGCAAAGCTGCATACCGGTTTCTGGGTAAAATCCTCAACAACGTGAAGAAGTGGCAGATCCCGCGATTCATCAACACGGATAAAGCGCCCGCCTATGGTCGCGCGCTTGCTCTGCTCAAACGCGAAGGCCGGTGCCCGTCTGACGTTGAACACCGACAGATTAAGTACCGGAACAACGTGATTGAATGCGATCATGGCAAACTGAAACGGATAATCGGCGCCACGCTGGGATTTAAATCCATGAAGACGGCTTACGCCACCATCAAAGGTATTGAGGTGATGCGTGCATTACGCAAAGGCCAGGCCTCAGCATTTTATTATGGTGATCCCCTGGGCGAAATGCGCCTGGTAAGCAGAGTTTTTGAAATGTAAGGCCTTTGAATAAGACAAAAGGCTGCCTCATCGCTAACTTTGCAACAGTGCCCCAGTAGGTAACCCTGGGCACTGCAGGATTCATCCCCTGATCGAAGAACGAAATAATGGCGTGATCCCGTTTAACGACCAGCCAGACATCAAACCGTATCCGGTGCTTCTTCTGCAGGACAAGCAGCGTATCAACCACCTCATCAAGGCGGTGCATGCCAAGCTCTGCGGCGTGCAGACGCTGTACTTGTCAACGCCACGATCTTTGACCGTCTTATATCGACAGAGTTATCCGGCATGGTGTCAATCCGTTCACAATTTTTCCATCGGAGCAGCCTACCACCGGTGATAACCAGACTTTGCCTGTAGTTTGTATACACAATCCCTGGCATTGAAACACACATATGAAGTGTACTTCGGATATGACCGTACGCTCAGGAAGTACGGCAGATTCCGTCAAAAATTACCTGTAAAGACAGACATCAGAAAAACAGTGCTCGCCGCAGACCGGTGACCGGGCGAAGCCCGCGAACCGGCGAGGAAGCGCAATGGATCTGTAGTTACAGTGAGCAGGTACGCCCTGAAGCCTTCATAATCGGTAGTGTATGCTGTTTTTCTGGAATGATTTATCCACATATCCAGAGGCCCGATCCAGTAAACAGATCCATGAATGATCAACAAAGGATCCATTAAAGATCCCCATATCTCTGCAAACCGGCTTTGTTGAATAAATCGAACTTTTGCTGAGTTGAAGGATCAGATCACGCATCTTCCCGACAACGCAGACCGTTCCGTGGCAAAGCAAAAGTTCAAAATCACCAACTGGCCCACCTACAATAAAGCCCTCATCAACCGTGGCTCCATAACTTTCTGGCTGGATGATGAAGCTATTCAGGCCTGGTATGAGTCAGCAACACCTTCTTCACGAGGCAGACCTCAGCGCTATTCTGACCTTGCCATCACGACTGTGCTGGTCATTAAACGCGTATTCAGGCTGACCCTGCGCGCTGCGCAGGGCTTTATTGATTCCATTTTTTCTCTGATGAACGTTCCGCTACGCTGCCCGGATTACAGCTGTGTCAGCAGGCGGGCAAAGTCGGTTAACGTCAGTTTCAAAATGCCCACCCGGGGTGAAATCGCACACCTGGTAATTGATTCCACCGGGCTGAAGGTCTTCGGTGAAGGAAAGTGGAAAGTCAAAAAGCATGGCCAGGAACGCCGCCGTATCTGGCGTAAGCTGCATCTCGCCGTTGACAGTAAAACACATGAAATCATCTGCGCTGACCTGTCGCTGAACAACGTTACGGACTCAGAGGCCTTCCCCGGGTTAATCCGGCAAACCCACCGGAAAATCAGGTCAGCCGCCGCCGATGGCGCTTACGATACCCGGCTATGTCACGATGAACTGCGGCGTAAGAAAATCAGCGCGCTTATCCCGCCCCGAAAAGGTGCGGGTTACTGGCCCGGTGAATATGCAGACCGTAACCGTGCAGTGGCTAATCAGCGAATGACCGGGAGTAATGCGCGGTGGAAATGGACAACAGATTACAACCGTCGCTCGATAGCGGAAACGGCGATGTACCGGGTAAAACAGCTGTTCGGGGGTTCACTGACGCTGCGTGACTACGATGGTCAGGTTGCGGAGACTATGGCCCTGGTACGAGCGCTGAACAAAATGACGAAAGCAGGTATGCCTGAAAGCGTGCGTATTGCCTGAAAACACAACCCGCTACGGGGGAGACTTACCCGAAATCTGATTTATTCAACAAAGCCCCGTTGATGCGTCAATACCGTAGGTAAATTTAGCAACTAGAAACCATACCATTATTGGCGGCAAAGTAATTGCAAATAAAAATGCTAAGCCTCTTTCTCTATCGTCCATTTCAGCGCTCCTTTTTTGGTTCCCAGACTTTATAGCCGTTACGTTCAACCTCTGCTTTTGCCGCTTTGGTTTTACCCGGTTCTGCTATCGAACGTAGGAGGATCAGCGTTTCAATAGCGAGTGATTCATGCAACATCATCTGTCCTGCCGGTGGGAATGTTACGCCAGATAGCGTTTCGGTTATTGCCTTCAGCTCATCGCGCAGTGAGCCAAAATCCGCATCTGAAGCACGGTCAAAAAGGTAATCCAGTTTGCGATTTACGTCGCTCAGCTGGTTGGTAACTATTTTCAACCCGGACTCCAGATCACCTGGGCCAGCTTCAAGGCAGCGCCGCAGATACTCTGACCGATTACCACCTGAAACCTGGTCTATATAGGCCAAAAGTTCATCTGATACTTTTGCGGTTATTGTTGGCATTCAGCCCTCACTTTGTGCATTTTTTAAACGAAAAAAGGGTGTCTAATACGGTGAAATCATAGTATTACCAAAGTAATAAATAAAAAATGTTTTAAATCAGTAAGTTAGATTGGATTTGTAATACCTGGGTAATACCGCAGCATGGCTAAATTTGGTTTTTTTCTTTTAAATCAGTGTGATAGAGTGATTTATCACGCTGCGTTAGGTGTATAGCAGGTTAAGGGATAAAAAATCATCTTTTTTTGGTAGGGCGATCTCCGTAGGTTAAGGGTCATTTGGCTAAAAAGCGTCCTATTCTTTGATGGTCATGCTTGCATGACCATCTGAGCAACCAAAAACTACAGATAAACTACAGATAAACTACAAAAAACGTTTTGCCTTAGTGTTGGAAGACTACAAATAGACTACAAGAAAACTACAGATAAACTACAAAACTCGATTGCCCCCTTCTTACGAGTGTTGTAGAGTCATTTTCATACAACGGAGGGGGTTATGAATAAACCAGCAGATCTGAAACCCCGCAACTTATCGGCTGCTGTCAGATTGCGCCTAAATGAAATCGAGAACTGGCTGGACAGAGGGCTAACGCGGCATGAAATTGCTGAAATCCTCGACAGCGAATACAGCTTTTCGGTAACAGCCAAAGGGCTTGAGATGGCACTGTATAGAACGCGGCAAAACCGAAAAAATGTATTGCACAATACACATGATAAGAGTAGCGCGAAGGGTGCAGCGGAAAGTGTATTGCACAATACACAACCGTCTGAGCCTGAAGCGCAGGAAAGTGAAAAAGCAGAGAGTCCCGGCATTATTGATAAAGAATTCTTCAATAAAATCGGTGAGAATTTCGACCCTAAGAAGTTCAACAAAAAATTCTGAGGTGATTTATGAAAGTAGCGGTAATTAATTACAGTGGCAGTGTTCGTAAAACCTTAATTTCATCTTACCTGTTAGCCCCGCGCCTGACTGGTGCAAAGTTCTATGCGGTAGAGACTATCAACCAGTCTGCTTCCGATCTGGGTATTGAAAATGTGACCAGTTTTAAAGGTGACGACTTCTCACGTTTGATTGAGGGGTAATGACTCCAACTTACTGGTAGTGTTTTATGTTCAGATAATGTCCAATGACTTTGTCATGCAGTTCTCCCTTCAGGCGTGATTCATAAAGCGGCCAGTCATCCGTCATCCATACCACGACCTCAAAGGCCGACAGCAGGCCCGGAAGACGCTCCAGCGTGGCCAACGTGCGTTCACCGAATACGTGCGCCACAACCGTCCTCCGTATCCTGTCATACGCGTAAAACAACCAGCGCTGGCGTGATTTAGCGCCGACGTAACCCCACTGTTCGTCCATTTCCGCGCAAACAATGACGTCACTGCCCGGTTGTATGCGTGAGTTTACCGACTGCGGCCTGAGAGGCGGTGTAAGTGAACTGTAGCTGCCATGTTTTACGGCAGTGAGAGCAGAGATAGCGCTGATGTCCGGCAGTACTTTTACCGTTACGCACCACGCCTTCAGTAGCTGAGCAGGAGGGACAACAGATGGAGATGGAAGCCACTGGAGCACCTCAAAACCACCATCATACACTAAATCAGCAAGTTGGTAGCATTACCGTATAGTCCATATCTATA
Organism: Tatumella sp. JGM130; assembly: GCF_018257525.1. Classification (NCBI taxonomy): domain Bacteria; kingdom Pseudomonadati; phylum Pseudomonadota; class Gammaproteobacteria; order Enterobacterales; family Erwiniaceae; genus Tatumella; species Tatumella sp. JGM130. The sequence goes on from NZ_JAERJS010000045.1 coordinate 18,100, forward strand.
TGGTCGTGGTTCTGAGCTGTTAGCGCTAAGAGAATTGGCAACAAGTTGTACTAATGCTGAGTTGTTTATACCGATAATTGAACCCGTGCTAACCAAAACCGATAAACTTATACGTTGTTTAGAGATACTTTCAGAGAAAAACAAGAGGGTCATGTTAGTCATCAATCCAAAACAACATGAGTTTAGCAAAGATATAGAGGCTCGAAGAAAATTTGTAGCAACGATTAAAAATAATTTAGATAAATGTAAAACACTTATCCCCACCCTTATAGTTGACTCAAGTGTAGCAATTGAAACTGTTAATGGTTTCTTAAAAGCATTTGAAGGTTCAAATGTTGCTTTAATATACAACAAGCCAAGTATTAGCGATGTGGAATTTTCCAAGTTAACAAAATTAAAAGTTATTGAATTTCATATCACTATTGATGGTAATGTTACTGATTTTCAATTTAATGAGATCCCTAAAAATAAACTTATTGAAGTGAAAGATAACTTCGTCAAATTAGATAAGAATGCAGATTACTTTGGCCAAGAAGTTTTCACGGATAAACATAAAAAAATTGGTAAAACAGTATTAGGTATCGGTGATTTCACTATAGTCGGGAAAAAACTTGAGATTGGTGGTGGCAAGGCTGGTGCCGTTGCATCTCATTTAATTTATAAACATCCTGCAAGCGGTGATATATGGATAGAACATTTTGTTTCGAATGATACTGATAGAGACATTGGCGACGTAGCGTCAAAATTCTTACAAATGACCGATAAAATTGAAAAGGAAGTTAGAACAAGGGCCACAGAGTACGGCTCTAATAAAGCATTAGAAAAATATAACGAGCATTATAAAAGCAGAACGTTTCCCGGTTTGGGGAAAAATAAAGAATATCAGATTAGACACCACATACAGCACATAATTGATGTAATATCAGGAAAAATCTGACAGTAAAGAGGCTATTGAGGGTGTTCATTATTCTGTGTCAAGGCTTACGGTAAGTGTCAAGGTAGTTGTCACCCCCGGTTAATTTAAGCCGCCTGTTTTTCCCGTTCCGGGTTCAACGTTACCG
>NZ_JAERJS010000046.1:0-18823 GCF_018257525.1 Tatumella sp. JGM130
TTGTCGATCCACTTCGCCGGTCGACTTGATAATCATATCGACCTGTAAGCCTTGACACAGAATAATGAACACCCTCCCAATGTATGATTAGGCAGGATCCAGCATTCTTGCTGGGTCAATCATCATATGGTGTTTAACTGTGTCCGGTCGCTGAAACTGTCTTTTGTCTGCGACCGTCAGCTAAGTCTTCGCTGTTAATCCGCTAAAAGCAAAACCCGCTTAGCAGCACGAAAAATGTTGTGTGCTACTCGATGCGGGCTGTCATGTTATCGGCGAATCGACAAAGGTTCACTCTGTACCTATCGTGAGTCGCCTTTCATGCCCTGACGGGCATCATCCTTGCCAAGTGTCACCGTGGATGCAATCACCTGAACTTCCTTGATTAACTGTTCAAGCTGTTTGGTGTTCAGTGTTTCCGGTGTCGAATCACGCAGAAGTTTAAACTGTATCTCAGCGTTCCTGACGAGCGCATTCTGGATTTCATCAGGCAGATGTAGCAACAGCATAATCGCCGCTAACTGGATATTGTACTGGCGCGTTTTTACCTTTTTAGGTAACTTTTTAAATTCCCGGATGTAATAAACAGGCATCAGATGAGATGCGATATTCTCACCCGTGATAAAGGATTTCCGTTTAGAATCATTGTCATAACGACTAACCTGCTCCTGTAATAACTCAAGTGCTGAACGAATACCTTCATCATTCAACATTTCCGGTGTAATTGCCTTGCTCATGAATGCCCCTTATTGAGTGATTTTATACGAGAAAAAACAGCGCTTAATGGCTTACGGGACGGGGCTGAACGCACCCATCCCGTAAGCCATCACAGCGCTTTGATAATATGAGCGGTCAGCAAAACATACATAATACGTTGATCACTGCTGTCGGCTTTACTACTGAAAAGCCAGCCAATAATCGGGATCTTGCTGATAAAAGGTATGGAACGTTCAGCATTACTTGAGGATGAATCAATCAGGCCGCCCAGCAATAATGTCTGGTCATCTTTAATCTGAACCGTGGTCTGAATTTGGCGCTGATTCGTAATAATGTCAGACGCTTTATCATCGTTACTGATGGAATCGGCGCGTGTATCAATGGTCAGCACTAAATGACCATTTCCCATCACAATCGGCGTCACTTTAAGTGAAACACCGACATCATGACGCTCTATGGTCTGAAATGGATTATTGACCCCTGCCGCCTCTCCCGTCACTTTTCCGGTAATAAATGGCACATTTTTTCCCACCGAAATGTAACCCGTCTGGCCTGACTGCGTAAGAATGTGCGGCGTCGAAATAATCTTAGAGCTGGAATTATTCTGTACGGCCTGAACAGACATGGCCAAAATATTGCCGTTGAAGATACCGAAAGATCCGCCTGAAGAAGATAAAGCACTGCCCAATCCCGATGTATTGAAGCCTCCTGCTACCGGATGGCCAGAAGCCGAACCTGCCGCAAAAGACAAATCAACGCCCTCGGATAAACTGGTTTCAAACATCAACGACTGAATAAGAACCTGATCACGTGCAACATCAACCGAGTGAATAAAATCGGCTAATGTTGGCAGTAAGGTATCCGGAGCCGAGACAATCAGCGAATTATTTGAAGGATAATCAACAACATTGCCGCCTCCGTTTGAATCAAGATAGATTTTTACCAATTGCTGTACATCAGAAGATCGTACTTTAGTGAGTTTAAAATTCCTGATCGTCAGTGCAACAGGCTCAGGGTGATATTCCTGTTCAGACGATAAAGGATCATCAGAAAAATTATCATCGTTATCGGAAGATGAATTTATTTGCGAGGGTAATTTAGATGGTAAGGAAACGACAGCCGGATCCCCGGAAATCATAATAAATCCATTCGCATTCAGTACGGATTTGAAAAAATTATCAATATTATTCGGATTAACATCGGCATTAAAAACAGTGATAGCGCCTTTTACATCAGGATTAACAACCACTGCTGAATGTGTTTTTTGTGAATACCACTGAACAAACGTCCTGACAGGGAGATTATTCAAACTGACTGGCTCAGCCCTCAGGAGAAATGAAAACAAAGATAATGACATTAAAACCATGATTTTAAATGATATTGTGTATTTTTCTTTCATCTGAACGCCTTAACAAGAAACATGCTGAATATAGTTTTTTTGGCTAAGAATGACATGACATGCATCTTTAACTTCGACTTTATAACCCTCTTTAATTAAATCGAAAGAATAATAAATCGTCGATTTTGAGTCTATGAAGTTAATAAATACATCATTTCCCATTTGTGAAAATGAATTTATCGTGAGTCTGGGTAACGATATGGATGACTGCCCTTCTCTATTTATTTTTTGTGGCGTATTAATAGCCTCGGAAGGCTTATTTGACGACAAAAAGAAACCGATAGCGGCTCCTAATGCTAAAAAAGAGAGTATCATAAATAGTCGGTTGGTTTTCTTTAGATAAATTCGAGTCATTCGCATATAGAATTTAAAATCCTTTTTGACGGAGAACTGACCATGTGTGTAATAAGGCGGGATCAGACAGTAAGATCCTGAACAATAGTTAGACGTGAATATCTGTTTTGTATCATACGATGAATATAAGTCCCGTCCCGTATAAACCCATTTATCTACGGTAAGTGACTGGGGTAAATCACCATATTTAACGATACCAAAATGTATCTTCGGCAATGGCAGCCTTGAATTAGCAAATAATGAAAAAAAGGATCCGATAACAGGAATGTTTAATTTATCCATTCTGCGACAATAAACGACATGCTCTGCCAGTGCTTCTCTGGCCTGCTTATCCATTAACGAAATATCCTGAATAATGAATATAATATCCCAGCCTAACTTTCTGGCATGTAAACACCAATCGATAACAGGTTGTCTGGTCTTATCTGCCCAGTTTCTGGAGTTAAACCATGTACCACATTCATCTAAAACTAAGAGGCCATTTTCGTTTTCATTATATGAATGATTCCCACGACCAATGGAGTTAAAATCATCAAGACTCGGTTTGTCCGGGACGCGGATCACCCGTGTTTTTTTAGCATATCGACCGACGCGAGGGAAATTATAGAGTCTTAAATCAAGGTTCGTCGCGACAATACGTCCTCTTGTTAAATAATCCTGTATTCTTCCTATCGCAACAAGTGTTTTTCCTGCACCTAATTTACCCGTGACAACATGAACAGCCATATTACATCACCTTATCTGACATGGAGATAAACCTGTCTTTAATGTCAAAGACAAAAATAGCGATACGCACTGACATAATGACCGTTATACATTCAGAGACACCATCAGGTAATACAGATGCCATTAAATTTGAAAAATCAGGAGGAATATAACTCGAAACCATTTCTGAAAGAATATGGATGATATACATCACAACTGAACTTACAGCAGCCATAAGACCAACAGCTAACAATCCTGTACGGGTTGCCAGCCTGCCAATAAAACTGGCGAAATAGCCGATACACAGAGGGACAAGGCCAATAAGGAATCTTAACAGCGCAGGTATTCCTAATAATAAAGGCATAATCACTCACCTTTCCTTAACAAAGACGTCAAAGACGTAAATGCATACCAGAATGTCAGGCAATACATTATCCATGTCAGCATGGATTTAATATCCTGTAATTTGTCACATCCAATATCTATCTGATAGACCGTTCCAGAAAACATAATAAAGTCAGAACAACCATTACCCGTGGGGATTTTTGGGCGTAATGCTGAATCATTTAAAAAACTTTCCCACATAGCACCGTGAGAATCATTCGATATATCATATTCAGATGCATTTGATACTGCCAAGTCCATAGACGAAGTACCTTCCCCATATTTAGTGCCGTTATCCGCAGGATCTACATAGCGTCCTACGCCACGGACTAAATCACCGATATTATTATTAAGTGCGGCTAAATTTGATTTGGTTTTATCGTCAGCATACGTCTGGTCATTTTTACTGGTATCAAGCTCTGTTAATTCATCTCTGATACCCGTAGAAATAGATTTTGACAGTTCAGGTGTCGCATCTTTAATGCCTGTCGTAACGGCTCTGGCTACCTGCTTTTCATCCAGTGAAACAGTGCCATTGCTATTGTTACCGCCAGTATCTGTGTTGCTGCCTCCGCTATTATTTCCGGTGTTGTTATCCTCTCCACTGCCGTTCTGGGAGCCATCATCAGCAGTGGCATTACCATAAGCAGGATCGGCCTTTTGTCCGGTAGGTTTCCAGTCAGCAGAGCACGTTGTACCTGCATTATCACAGACAATAACGCCAGAGGATTCATACTGGCATCCATTATAATTAATGTATGTCCGAGAGCCATAGACGTTATTAAAGGTGCCAGTCATCGATTCAGCAGCATCACAGGATGAATCTTCAGGAAAATGAAAAATAAACCCTGTCACAAAAACAGAAGGGATCACTTCATTTCTGGGATATGTCCCTGCCTTTACCGCAGAAGTATCACAGTCTGAATATGAATCAACATAATTAGCGTCAAGCTTTGAAAGCCTCCCTTCAATATCTTTTTTAGCCGCTGCCAGTGATTTTTGACAGGCTTCATCTATTTTTGATTGAGTTACCGTATTTAAACCTGTTGACACGGAATAAGATGAATATGGTTGAGTAAGATAGTCTTTTTTGAAATACAGTTCAGATTCAGAATATGAATAAAATGAAACAAATAAAGAAAGTGGAATGACAAGGCGTATGATTAACATTCTTTTAGCCTTAAATGAATTGGGCACAAATGTGCCCAAGAAAATCGAATCAGACAGCTTTTGAAGTGAATTTTTTAAACAAACGAATAGAAGCCCCTGCGGCAACGACGGCAACAACAACAGGCCATACTTTAGCAATAAGGTCATTAGCCTGAGTCAGCAGAGAATCCATTGCTTGCCCTGCATAATCAGTCGATGCCGCGCCATCTGCGGCTAAACAACTCGCAGAAACAAAAAGTGCAATTGAAGCAACGGCGATTTTAGATTTTATGGTAGAGAGAATATTCATAAATAAAACTCCATGTTGATTAACGATAACTACATTAGACGATCAGTTAATGATTTAAATGAACCAATCGTATAGAAAAGAGCAAACCCAAAAGAATATGCCCCGAAAAAATACATGACATACATTAACGAAAGACTCCCGCAGTAATAGCGCCAAGTCCAAAAGACGTAACAATGCCAGATGCTATTAATATTTGAATAACATCATTCATATTATTGCCTTAATTTATTAACTTTTTAAATCTGACTTGCCTACTATCTGATAATCAACAATAACCGGAACCATGATACCTTTTGATGCTTTCAGACCGTATGAGGGGATAATTTCAAGGAAAGGCTTGCCTGCTTTAAATGCGATTTCCAAATCATCACGCATTTTCAGACAGATGGCGTGACGATTATCCGGTGTTATTTTAACTTTTGCAGGCGCAAAACCGCATGAACTGTTAGTTGATTCAAATTCAGTGGATAATGCCTGAGCATTACCCCAGTTAAAATCCTCATTCGTTTTATCATTTTTCATTGTGCCAAATTGTACAAAGAAAACCTTAAGCGTTTCCTGCTCCATTATTAACCTCTTTTAAAATGCACATTCACGATTATAGAATTTTTGCGCCACTATATTTTGATAAATATCTGGCGTTCCAAATTTAATAGTTAAATCATCCATGTGTTCTTTTCTGACAATAGATGAAAAAACAGCCTCAAAATCATTCCCTAATTGATGAAAAACTCTGGCTATTGTTTTTGATGCTTGTTTTCTGAGCCAACGTACATCCGATTCAAAACCATTAATTGCCAGACGAGGCGTGCTGGCACGTTGAAAGGATTTGGGTTTGGCGGGATTAATCTGTTGTGCATATTCACACAATCCAGTAAAAGCCCCATCAATATTAAGTAAGATCTCAATAGGAAAGCCTTTAATTTCGGCCTCAGAACGATGCCAAATATCATCAACTTTCTGTTCAAGCGCTTTATTATATATACGCCAGTAAACACGAGATTCACGGGAGCCAACAGTGATCATTTCCTGTTGCAAAGATCCATCACCATGATATTTGTGAGAGATACCCAGCCCAGGTTTTGGTCCCTTACCGCCATAAAACGCATCATGCTTATGATCCCGTAATGCAGCCGAAACGGTGAATACATCATCAAAATCATCAACTGCCAGATCGATACGTTTCAGTGACGTCACATCAAGATGATTCAGCCAGTTATAGATTTCATGTGGAGATGTCCCGTTAAAGACATGCGTACACCCTATCCCACTGATTTGAATGTAAATTGTTTCATTATTTCCGCCCCAAAAAACCATGCCAAGTAATTCATAGCCACCGTCAACAGAGTACAGCGGCGCAGAACGCTCATAGTTATAGCCTCCTCTGTCACGCTCAGGGGCAAGATGTAAGCCAAAAACGGCAGATAACCACAACTTTAGGCGGTGCATATGCGCCAAATAGATTTCTTTATTTAACTCATTGATTCTTCTTTCTAATTCGTCTTTAGAATCTGTCCGATAACCCTGAACTTGTTCATTGATATCATCATCCGACGGACACCACTTCCCCCCTTTAATCACATCGGTGAAAAAAGCATCTTTATGGGATACATGGTTATGAAATGTCGGATATACACCATATTTTCGCCACTCATTGACACCGTGAGGATAGGTTTCCAATGATTTGAGTGAGCAGAAAGGCATAGTAAAAGCCAGATAGTCAATTTTTACATTCCTTTCAGTCAGTTGCATAACATCGACTCCCTGTAGCCCACGAATGAGCTGGAATGCAATACGACAGAAACCAAGAGAAAATGATCGCCATAGAAGCCAGTGCATTCATCAACCAGTTCATCGAACGAACGGTAGAAATCCCACTCACCATTAACACTGGCATTGATACCGAACCCCTCAGTGTAATCAAAGTAAATTATGTTCATAATCAACCTGTTAAGTTTAGGTAAGCCAAGATTTTTGATGAATCACCCAGCATTTTAGATCGCAAAGCCTATCGGCGAGATAGCCATAAGTCAATACGCCCAAATGGGCGTAACTTGATGATTGCATTGAAAAAAATACGCCGATAGCGGCGTGTTTCACAAAAATTTGTAATGTTTTCAATGGATCACCATTTCTAAGAATCTAAATAATTATTTAATGACACATTTATAAGTTCTTAGAATCTAACAGTCAACATAATTTTAATATTTAGATTATGATAACCTAAGAACTTAGATGGAGATCTGCATGCCAACGAAGCACATCAACGACAATACATGGCGATTGGTTGAAAAAGAGACAGTGAAAGCTGTGATTGAATTGAAAGCCCCTGTTAAAGACACAGAGGTTTTGGATTGGCTTATCCGTAAGGGAATTGAGGCCATCACAGAGGATGACTACCGAAAGTTTACTAAGTCTTCAGGTGAGAAGAAAAGCTAACAGACTAAGGAAAGCGAGCTATGTTCGCTGAAAGTCCGAAGTTATCCTGAGACTACCCCCGTAGTACAGGACGGGGGTTCCCTGAGTTTTCGGTCATGAAAAACAGCACCCCGTGACAAAAAAGTATGGGGATCCATACCAAAGTTCGGGTGTCACAGAACCCCGAACCACAAGCGGTGAAAATTAAATCAATGTATAGCAGTCCAATATACCGAGGTGAAAATGAGCAAATATGATAAGTCTGTTTCACTACACTGCCCTGTTTGTGGTCATACGCAATTCAAATTAGATGAAGAAAGTGAAATTGCTGTATGTGCTGACTGTGGAAATGAGTTAAGTAAAAATGATTTGATTAGTGAAAACAGTGAAAATATTCAAGCTCATACAAATGAAATAAAAGATAAAATAATGCAAGATCTAATAAAATCTTTTAAAGGGAATTTCAAATAAGAAGGAATGTCAAATGGATGCAAGTGCTTGGATTGCATTATTAGCATTAATTGTATCAGTTTACTCTATCATCACAGCAGAGATAAGAAACAGAAGAAATTCCAGAGAAAATAAAGCATTACAAGAGCAGCAAAATGAACTGACGAAAATATTATTAGAAAAAGAAACAGATGGCCTGATAGTAAATAAAAAAGCCGATTTAGGTGCGCGAATGATGAAAACAGGCAATCATTATACGGTAAAGATTTTTAACAAAGGAAAATCAACGGCTTACAATGTAAATATAAATGTTGATGATGGGTGCCCAATCATAAGATCAGAATTAAAAGATAAGTTACCGTATGAATTATTACATCCCCAAGAAAGTATTGACCTGATAGCATCACTTCATTTCGGAATGCAGTCGAAATATAAAGTTCAGCTATATTGGTCAGATGATGCAAGTGAAAAAAACACAAAAGACATATATATCAGCTTCTGATATTGATTAAAAGAGGATAGTAAATGAGTAAGATGATAATAAGTACAGATACTCTCCCAGAAGAGTTCAAGTTGATAGAGTTGCATGGTTTTGTACAATATACTCACAGGATAGAAATATCCAATAAAGGATTTATTCGCAATATAACAGAAAGAAAAAGAAACGAAAACCAAGAGGCATTGGATGGGTTCACAAATAGCGCAGGGGCAGATGGAAATATTATTTATGGTGTCAAAATAACTACGGCGACTGGGCAATTTAAAGATGCAACATATTTATACATGACATATTGTGGCACGCTTGCCACCGTAGAACGAGTAGAATAATAGTAATTACTTGGTGCGCACAATGCACCCTATGTTAAAGACGAACCTTAGCCATTCCGGTAAACCCAACCCCATTCTACCGGAGTGGCTCAGAACCCTTTTCTAACATAAAGCTATACATTATGCGCACCAATGTATGATTAGGCAGGATCCAGCATTCTTGCTGGGTCAATCATCATATGGTGTTTAACTGTGTCCGGTCGCTGAAACTGTCTTTTGTCTGCGACCGTCAGCTAAGTCTTCGCTGTTAATCCGCTAAAAGCAAAACCCGCTTAGCAGCACGAAAAATGTTGTGTGCTACTCGATGCGGGCTGTCATGTTATCGGCGAATCGACAAAGGTTCACTCTGTACCTATCGTGAGTCGCCTTTCATGCCCTGACGGGCATCATCCTTGCCAAGTGTCACCGTAGATGCAATCACCTGAACTTCCTTGATTAACTGTTCAAGCTGTTTGGTGTTCAGTGTTTCCGGTGTCGAATCACGCAGAAGTTTAAACTGTATCTCAGCGTTCCTGACGAGCGCATTCTGGATTTCATCAGGCAGATGTAGCAACAGCATAATCGCCGCTAACTGGATATTGTACTGGCGCGTTTTTACCTTTTTAGGTAACTTTTTAAATTCCCGGATGTAATAAACAGGCATCAGATGAGATGCGATATTCTCACCCGTGATAAAGGATTTCCGTTTAGAATCATTGTCATAACGACTAACCTGCTCCTGTAATAACTCAAGTGCTGAACGAATACCTTCATCATTCAACATTTCCGGTGTAATTGCCTTGCTCATGAATGCCCCTTATTGAGTGATTTTATACGAGAAAAAACAGCGCTTAATGGCTTACGGGACGGGGCTGAACGCACCCATCCCGTAAGCCATCACAGCGCTTTGATAATATGAGCGGTCAGCAAAACATACATAATACGTTGATCACTGCTGTCGGCTTTACTACTGAAAAGCCAGCCAATAATCGGGATCTTGCTGATAAAAGGTATGGAACGTTCAGCATTACTTGAGGATGAATCAATCAGGCCGCCCAGCAATAATGTCTGGTCATCTTTAATCTGAACCGTGGTCTGAATTTGGCGCTGATTCGTAATAATGTCAGACGCTTTATCATCGTTACTGATGGAATCGGCGCGTGTATCAATGGTCAGCACTAAATGACCATTTCCCATCACAATCGGCGTCACTTTAAGTGAAACACCGACATCATGACGCTCTATGGTCTGAAATGGATTATTGACCCCTGCCGCCTCTCCCGTCACTTTTCCGGTAATAAATGGCACATTTTTTCCCACCGAAATGTAACCCGTCTGGCCTGACTGCGTAAGAATGTGCGGCGTCGAAATAATCTTAGAGCTGGAATTATTCTGTACGGCCTGAACAGACATGGCCAAAATATTGCCGTTGAAGATACCGAAAGATCCGCCTGAAGAAGATAAAGCACTGCCCAATCCCGATGTATTGAAGCCTCCTGCTACCGGATGGCCAGAAGCCGAACCTGCCGCAAAAGACAAATCAACGCCCTCGGATAAACTGGTTTCAAACATCAACGACTGAATAAGAACCTGATCACGTGCAACATCAACCGAGTGAATAAAATCGGCTAATGTTGGCAGTAAGGTATCCGGAGCCGAGACAATCAGCGAATTATTTGAAGGATAATCAACAACATTGCCGCCTCCGTTTGAATCAAGATAGATTTTTACCAATTGCTGTACATCAGAAGATCGTACTTTAGTGAGTTTAAAATTCCTGATCGTCAGTGCAACAGGCTCAGGGTGATATTCCTGTTCAGACGATAAAGGATCATCAGAAAAATTATCATCGTTATCGGAAGATGAATTTATTTGCGAGGGTAATTTAGATGGTAAGGAAACGACAGCCGGATCCCCGGAAATCATAATAAATCCATTCGCATTCAGTACGGATTTGAAAAAATTATCAATATTATTCGGATTAACATCGGCATTAAAAACAGTGATAGCGCCTTTTACATCAGGATTAACAACCACTGCTGAATGTGTTTTTTGTGAATACCACTGAACAAACGTCCTGACAGGGAGATTATTCAAACTGACTGGCTCAGCCCTCAGGAGAAATGAAAACAAAGATAATGACATTAAAACCATGATTTTAAATGATATTGTGTATTTTTCTTTCATCTGAACGCCTTAACAAGAAACATGCTGAATATAGTTTTTTTGGCTAAGAATGACATGACATGCATCTTTAACTTCGACTTTATAACCCTCTTTAATTAAATCGAAAGAATAATAAATCGTCGATTTTGAGTCTATGAAGTTAATAAATACATCATTTCCCATTTGTGAAAATGAATTTATCGTGAGTCTGGGTAACGATATGGATGACTGCCCTTCTCTATTTATTTTTTGTGGCGTATTAATAGCCTCGGAAGGCTTATTTGACGACAAAAAGAAACCGATAGCGGCTCCTAATGCTAAAAAAGAGAGTATCATAAATAGTCGGTTGGTTTTCTTTAGATAAATTCGAGTCATTCGCATATAGAATTTAAAATCCTTTTTGACGGAGAACTGACCATGTGTGTAATAAGGCGGGATCAGACAGTAAGATCCTGAACAATAGTTAGACGTGAATATCTGTTTTGTATCATACGATGAATATAAGTCCCGTCCCGTATAAACCCATTTATCTACGGTAAGTGACTGGGGTAAATCACCATATTTAACGATACCAAAATGTATCTTCGGCAATGGCAGCCTTGAATTAGCAAATAATGAAAAAAAGGATCCGATAACAGGAATGTTTAATTTATCCATTCTGCGACAATAAACGACATGCTCTGCCAGTGCTTCTCTGGCCTGCTTATCCATTAACGAAATATCCTGAATAATGAATATAATATCCCAGCCTAACTTTCTGGCATGTAAACACCAATCGATAACAGGTTGTCTGGTCTTATCTGCCCAGTTTCTGGAGTTAAACCATGTACCACATTCATCTAAAACTAAGAGGCCATTTTCGTTTTCATTATATGAATGATTCCCACGACCAATGGAGTTAAAATCATCAAGACTCGGTTTGTCCGGGACGCGGATCACCCGTGTTTTTTTAGCATATCGACCGACGCGAGGGAAATTATAGAGTCTTAAATCAAGGTTCGTCGCGACAATACGTCCTCTTGTTAAATAATCCTGTATTCTTCCTATCGCAACAAGTGTTTTTCCTGCACCTAATTTACCCGTGACAACATGAACAGCCATATTACATCACCTTATCTGACATGGAGATAAACCTGTCTTTAATGTCAAAGACAAAAATAGCGATACGCACTGACATAATGACCGTTATACATTCAGAGACACCATCAGGTAATACAGATGCCATTAAATTTGAAAAATCAGGAGGAATATAACTCGAAACCATTTCTGAAAGAATATGGATGATATACATCACAACTGAACTTACAGCAGCCATAAGACCAACAGCTAACAATCCTGTACGGGTTGCCAGCCTGCCAATAAAACTGGCGAAATAGCCGATACACAGAGGGACAAGGCCAATAAGGAATCTTAACAGCGCAGGTATTCCTAATAATAAAGGCATAATCACTCACCTTTCCTTAACAAAGACGTCAAAGACGTAAATGCATACCAGAATGTCAGGCAATACATTATCCATGTCAGCATGGATTTAATATCCTGTAATTTGTCACATCCAATATCTATCTGATAGACCGTTCCAGAAAACATAATAAAGTCAGAACAACCATTACCCGTGGGGATTTTTGGGCGTAATGCTGAATCATTTAAAAAACTTTCCCACATAGCACCGTGAGAATCATTCGATATATCATATTCAGATGCATTTGATACTGCCAAGTCCATAGACGAAGTACCTTCCCCATATTTAGTGCCGTTATCCGCAGGATCTACATAGCGTCCTACGCCACGGACTAAATCACCGATATTATTATTAAGTGCGGCTAAATTTGATTTGGTTTTATCGTCAGCATACGTCTGGTCATTTTTACTGGTATCAAGCTCTGTTAATTCATCTCTGATACCCGTAGAAATAGATTTTGACAGTTCAGGTGTCGCATCTTTAATGCCTGTCGTAACGGCTCTGGCTACCTGCTTTTCATCCAGTGAAACAGTGCCATTGCTATTGTTACCGCCAGTATCTGTGTTGCTGCCTCCGCTATTATTTCCGGTGTTGTTATCCTCTCCACTGCCGTTCTGGGAGCCATCATCAGCAGTGGCATTACCATAAGCAGGATCGGCCTTTTGTCCGGTAGGTTTCCAGTCAGCAGAGCACGTTGTACCTGCATTATCACAGACAATAACGCCAGAGGATTCATACTGGCATCCATTATAATTAATGTATGTCCGAGAGCCATAGACGTTATTAAAGGTGCCAGTCATCGATTCAGCAGCATCACAGGATGAATCTTCAGGAAAATGAAAAATAAACCCTGTCACAAAAACAGAAGGGATCACTTCATTTCTGGGATATGTCCCTGCCTTTACCGCAGAAGTATCACAGTCTGAATATGAATCAACATAATTAGCGTCAAGCTTTGAAAGCCTCCCTTCAATATCTTTTTTAGCCGCTGCCAGTGATTTTTGACAGGCTTCATCTATTTTTGATTGAGTTACCGTATTTAAACCTGTTGACACGGAATAAGATGAATATGGTTGAGTAAGATAGTCTTTTTTGAAATACAGTTCAGATTCAGAATATGAATAAAATGAAACAAATAAAGAAAGTGGAATGACAAGGCGTATGATTAACATTCTTTTAGCCTTAAATGAATTGGGCACAAATGTGCCCAAGAAAATCGAATCAGACAGCTTTTGAAGTGAATTTTTTAAACAAACGAATAGAAGCCCCTGCGGCAACGACGGCAACAACAACAGGCCATACTTTAGCAATAAGGTCATTAGCCTGAGTCAGCAGAGAATCCATTGCTTGCCCTGCATAATCAGTCGATGCCGCGCCATCTGCGGCTAAACAACTCGCAGAAACAAAAAGTGCAATTGAAGCAACGGCGATTTTAGATTTTATGGTAGAGAGAATATTCATAAATAAAACTCCATGTTGATTAACGATAACTACATTAGACGATCAGTTAATGATTTAAATGAACCAATCGTATAGAAAAGAGCAAACCCAAAAGAATATGCCCCGAAAAAATACATGACATACATTAACGAAAGACTCCCGCAGTAATAGCGCCAAGTCCAAAAGACGTAACAATGCCAGATGCTATTAATATTTGAATAACATCATTCATATTATTGCCTTAATTTATTAACTTTTTAAATCTGACTTGCCTACTATCTGATAATCAACAATAACCGGAACCATGATACCTTTTGATGCTTTCAGACCGTATGAGGGGATAATTTCAAGGAAAGGCTTGCCTGCTTTAAATGCGATTTCCAAATCATCACGCATTTTCAGACAGATGGCGTGACGATTATCCGGTGTTATTTTAACTTTTGCAGGCGCAAAACCGCATGAACTGTTAGTTGATTCAAATTCAGTGGATAATGCCTGAGCATTACCCCAGTTAAAATCCTCATTCGTTTTATCATTTTTCATTGTGCCAAATTGTACAAAGAAAACCTTAAGCGTTTCCTGCTCCATTATTAACCTCTTTTAAAATGCACATTCACGATTATAGAATTTTTGCGCCACTATATTTTGATAAATATCTGGCGTTCCAAATTTAATAGTTAAATCATCCATGTGTTCTTTTCTGACAATAGATGAAAAAACAGCCTCAAAATCATTCCCTAATTGATGAAAAACTCTGGCTATTGTTTTTGATGCTTGTTTTCTGAGCCAACGTACATCCGATTCAAAACCATTAATTGCCAGACGAGGCGTGCTGGCACGTTGAAAGGATTTGGGTTTGGCGGGATTAATCTGTTGTGCATATTCACACAATCCAGTAAAAGCCCCATCAATATTAAGTAAGATCTCAATAGGAAAGCCTTTAATTTCGGCCTCAGAACGATGCCAAATATCATCAACTTTCTGTTCAAGCGCTTTATTATATATACGCCAGTAAACACGAGATTCACGGGAGCCAACAGTGATCATTTCCTGTTGCAAAGATCCATCACCATGATATTTGTGAGAGATACCCAGCCCAGGTTTTGGTCCCTTACCGCCATAAAACGCATCATGCTTATGATCCCGTAATGCAGCCGAAACGGTGAATACATCATCAAAATCATCAACTGCCAGATCGATACGTTTCAGTGACGTCACATCAAGATGATTCAGCCAGTTATAGATTTCATGTGGAGATGTCCCGTTAAAGACATGCGTACACCCTATCCCACTGATTTGAATGTAAATTGTTTCATTATTTCCGCCCCAAAAAACCATGCCAAGTAATTCATAGCCACCGTCAACAGAGTACAGCGGCGCAGAACGCTCATAGTTATAGCCTCCTCTGTCACGCTCAGGGGCAAGATGTAAGCCAAAAACGGCAGATAACCACAACTTTAGGCGGTGCATATGCGCCAAATAGATTTCTTTATTTAACTCATTGATTCTTCTTTCTAATTCGTCTTTAGAATCTGTCCGATAACCCTGAACTTGTTCATTGATATCATCATCCGACGGACACCACTTCCCCCCTTTAATCACATCGGTGAAAAAAGCATCTTTATGGGATACATGGTTATGAAATGTCGGATATACACCATATTTTCGCCACTCATTGACACCGTGAGGATAGGTTTCCAATGATTTGAGTGAGCAGAAAGGCATAGTAAAAGCCAGATAGTCAATTTTTACATTCCTTTCAGTCAGTTGCATAACATCGACTCCCTGTAGCCCACGAATGAGCTGGAATGCAATACGACAGAAACCAAGAGAAAATGATCGCCATAGAAGCCAGTGCATTCATCAACCAGTTCATCGAACGAACGGTAGAAATCCCACTCACCATTAACACTGGCATTGATACCGAACCCCTCAGTGTAATCAAAGTAAATTATGTTCATAATCAACCTGTTAAGTTTAGGTAAGCCAAGATTTTTGATGAATCACCCAGCATTTTAGATCGCAAAGCCTATCGGCGAGATAGCCATAAGTCAATACGCCCAAATGGGCGTAACTTGATGATTGCATTGAAAAAAATACGCCGATAGCGGCGTGTTTCACAAAAATTTGTAATGTTTTCAATGGATCACCATTTCTAAGAATCTAAATAATTATTTAATGACACATTTATAAGTTCTTAGAATCTAACAGTCAACATAATTTTAATATTTAGATTATGATAACCTAAGAACTTAGATGGAGATCTGCATGCCAACGAAGCACATCAACGACAATACATGGCGATTGGTTGAAAAAGAGACAGTGAAAGCTGTGATTGAATTGAAAGCCCCTGTTAAAGACACAGAGGTTTTGGATTGGCTTATCCGTAAGGGAATTGAGGCCATCACAGAGGATGACTACCGAAAGTTTACTAAGTCTTCAGGTGAGAAGAAAAGCTAACAGACTAAGGAAAGCGAGCTATGTTCGCTGAAAGTCCGAAGTTATCCTGAGACTACCCCCGTAGTACAGGACGGGGGTTCCCTGAGTTTTCGGTCATGAAAAACAGCACCCCGTGACAAAAAAGTATGGGGATCCATACCAAAGTTCGGGTGTCACAGAACCCCGAACCACAAGCGGTGAAAATTAAATCAATGTATAGCAGTCCAATATACCGAGGTGAAAATGAGCAAATATGATAAGTCTGTTTCACTACACTGCCCTGTTTGTGGTCATACGCAATTCAAATTAGATGAAGAAAGTGAAATTGCTGTATGTGCTGACTGTGGAAATGAGTTAAGTAAAAATGATTTGATTAGTGAAAACAGTGAAAATATTCAAGCTCATACAAATGAAATAAAAGATAAAATAATGCAAGATCTAATAAAATCTTTTAAAGGGAATTTCAAATAAGAAGGAATGTCAAATGGATGCAAGTGCTTGGATTGCATTATTAGCATTAATTGTATCAGTTTACTCTATCATCACAGCAGAGATAAGAAACAGAAGAAATTCCAGAGAAAATAAAGCATTACAAGAGCAGCAAAATGAACTGACGAAAATATTATTAGAAAAAGAAACAGATGGCCTGATAGTAAATAAAAAAGCCGATTTAGGTGCGCGAATGATGAAAACAGGCAATCATTATACGGTAAAGATTTTTAACAAAGGAAAATCAACGGCTTACAATGTAAATATAAATGTTGATGATGGGTGCCCAATCATAAGATCAGAATTAAAAGATAAGTTCCCGTATGAATTATTACATCCCCAAGAAAGTATTGACCTGATAGCATCACTTCATTCGGAATGCAGTCGAAATATAAAGTTCAGCTATATTGGTCAGATGATGCAAGTGAAAAAAACACAAAAGACATATATATCAGCTTCTGATATTGATTAAAAGAGGATAGTAAATGAGTAAGATGATAATAAGTACAGATACTCTCCCAGAAGAGTTCAAGTTGATAGAGTTGCATGGTTTTGTACAATATACTCACAGGATAGAAATATCCAATAAAGGATTTATTCGCAATATAACAGAAAGAAAAAGAAACGAAAACCAAGAGGCATTGGATGGGTTCACAAATAGCGCAGGGGCAGATGGAAATATTATTTATGGTGTCAAAATAACTACGGCGACTGGGCAATTTAAAGATGCAACATATTTATACATGACATATTGTGGCACGCTTGCCACCGTAGAACGAGTAGAATAATAGTAATTACTTGGTGCGCACAATGCACCCTATGTTAAAGACGAACCTTAGCCATTCCGGTAAACCCAACCCCATTCTACCGGAATGGCTCAGAACCCTTTTCTAACATAAAGCTATACATTATGCGAACCAAGGTGTGTAACAGCAAAGCTGTAATGTCCGCTTATGGCAAAGTTAAGATGTCCGGCGTGTATAATCAAGTAAGGATTACCATGGCGGCTCTCGCAGCGGAGTTTTTCACTTTGGATGATGGGTCCCACGTAATCAACGTGCGCCAAAAATTCAGCAGCCTCGTTACCGTCGTGCCTGTGTCGGTGAACTCATCCTTCAGGACAGACTGGTCAAGGAACTCAGGCTTCAGGGCATCAGCACCATGGAAGCTGCAAACGCATTTGCCGAAGAGTTTATGAACGATTACAACCGACGTTTCTCAAAAGCACCTCGCCAGGCGCTCGATGTTCATCGGAAACTGGATGTCGATGATGATCTCGATATGGTGTTTACTTGGCGTGAAGCCCCCGGTGTGTCGAAATCACTCACGGTGCAGTACGACAAAGTGCTTTATCTCATTGAAGACAGTGAATTCAGTCGTCGGGCGATTGGTAAATATATTGATGTTTGGCATTACCCTGACGGACATAAAGAGCTCCGTCTTAATGGCGTATCACTTCCCTACTCCACTTATGACAAACTGTCTGAAATCGATCAGGGTGCCATTGTGGACAATAAACGTCTTGGCCGCGCAACTGGTGCAGGCCGAACGGGATAATAACCGGTCACAATCAGTGCCATCCGGTGACGGCCCTTCACGCAGGCGCAAAGGCCCTACGACGAAGAAATCTCAGTGTTCTTTGGCTCAGGACGATATGTTCAATGCACTTGTAAAACTTCAGACAAGATCTGGGGAAATTTTTGGTGAACGCAACCAGAAATGATGTTCTGATACGAACATTTCAATGGTTAATATATAGAATGGATATAGATTTTGAAGGACAGAAAAAATTTAGGAAAGGCAGTTAAAGTGAGGAGTACCTTACATTTATTCAAAATGAAATCTACTCTAATAAACGTCAGAACCTTATCGCACCACCAGACATAGAAATGATTCGTGAAGCTATTTACGTAATGTGAAACAATGACGATAAAATATCGCCTGGTTACGATGGAACGCTATTTATAGATAAAAATGTGCAGGGAATCAGCATGGAAATTATTGGCGACAACACCTGTATTACCAGCATCAGGCCTAAAAGTAAGGTTGTTTACTGTCGTGGTGAGCCGCATAAATACTGGCTTGAGCTTCAATTCGTGGATGAGAACAACAATCCGGTTACCGGGCTGAATGTGCA
>NZ_JAERJS010000047.1:0-17284 GCF_018257525.1 Tatumella sp. JGM130
AACGCACAGAAATGGAAGCCACAAAAGTACCTCAAAAACACCATCATACACTAATCAATAAGTTGGTAGCATTACCGCCACAACGTACCATCATCTCATTAAATCCTTCCAGCCAGCCTAATCCGTTGCGACTTTCCAGATTAATATAGGCCGGGTTCACAACCTCCCCGACGGGTGAGTCCCAGCCCAAACGGATACCATCACCTTTCGCATAAAGCAGATCCATTCCCCGGCCCGGGCTTAAAGCAATAGTCAGCCCGGGCGAACTGGTAATGGTCAGTACCTTTGACCCTTCCTGTTTACCGCCATGCAGAACTTTTTGCTGAATGCTGAAATCAGTACCCGCCAGTTTCAGCTGCTGGCTGGTTATCTGCCAGTCGCCTTTTTCTGTATTACTTTCTGTATCTGTCAGCAGCCAACTCTGCGCCGATGCCTGTCCACAGATACCACCAATAACCATCAATGCCAGGACACTTTTTTTCATTTTTCCACCCTTCCGGCTGAATTGATTTAGCTTCAGAGAGGAAAGATTACAAAGTCACGCACAATAAAAGTGTGACAGTTATCACTGCCAATGGTTTCCGGATGCAGTTATGTGAATTACGCCACAATAAAACATTAAGAATAATTACACTGATAAGCTGCCGGGAGCTATAGCCTGAGGGGCATTGTAAGCCCTCAGGCAGGATGGTCTCTGTTTCAGCCGGGCACCTGAGCCGACGGCTTCAAAAACGTATGTTAAATGATCGCTTCCGGCTTATAGAACTTCAACCAGTTCAAACTCTTCTGCTACAAGTTCCATATCTTCTGAGTAACACCCCATTTCGGTAAAAAATCGTTTATGTTCAGATCTCCAGTACTCAAGGCTCAAATCTCCTTCGCCTTCTTTCCTGGCAAACTCTTCAGTGACGTCAGAAAAACGAACCAGGGATAGAGATGTTATTCGAATCACACAGACAGGCTGATCCTGACCATTGAGAATAATATTACAACTGCCAATTCCAGGAGGAGATATTTCTTTTTTATATGAGGCGAACGAGCCGCAAGAAGCTGTTTTTATTCCATTCTTAACGAGCCCGGCTAGTTGGTCGGCAAGCTCAGCACTGTCTCCTATTGACCATGTTTGTGCTTCCGGGTATTTCGCTTTTAACGCTTCAATCTGGCTCATTATCTGACACCTTATAGAAAGCGATCGGCCAGCCAGCGCCCTCAGGTTTAACCTTCGGTTATCGTCCAAAAACGTTGTAGATCAGCATGATGGACGTCCCATCCGGAATCAGGTAATAGATCGCTTTATGTTAAATGGTTATCTGCACGATACGGTTATAGTCCTAGCTCTGATAGCTCAGGATGATCATCAGGACGCCTGCCAAGAGGCCAGTGAAATTTTCTCTCTGACTCTTTTATTGGCATATCGTTGATACATGCATAGCGGTTAGTCATTAAACCATTATTATCAAATTCCCAATTTTCATTACCATAAGAGCGAAACCAGTTACCCGAATCATCGTGCCATTCGTAGGCATATCGTACGGAAATACGATACTCATTAAATGCCCATAATTCCTTAATAAGTCGGTATTCCAGTTCTTTATTCCATTTTCCGGAAAGGAAACGCCTGGCTTCTTCACGATTACTTACGAACTCTGTCCGGTTTCGCCATTTAGTATTCAATGAATATGCTAAAGACACCTTTTCAGCATCACGACTATTCCATCCATCTTCAGCAAGACGTACTTTCTGAATTGCGGATTCGAGAGTAAATGGCGGTACCGGCGTTCGTTTTTCGTCCACATTATCAGGCAAAATAATGGTCTCCTGTTATCAACCGTCTGTGATCCTACCCACGTAATGTGGACACAGCCCTAAGCGAGGTTTTCGTTTTCAAATTGTTCCGGGCTGAGGCCACCACGGGCACTGTAGCGACACCAGCAATTATAATCACATTCAATATAATTAAATACCACTGCACGCATCTCTTCGTCCCGCTCCGCCGGCTGGCGCTTCAGGCGGGCATTTTCGGCAGCCAGTTCATTCTCCCGTTCGGAAGAGGTTTTCTGCTGCTATATTTTGCTGCGCCAGACATAAAGCTGAGACTCATAAAAACTAAGTTCACGGGCAGCGGCAGCAACGCCGATGCGCTCTGCAAGTTTAAGGGTTTCGCGGTGAAATTCAGGATAATGCTGTTTACGTGGTTGCTTACTTACGGTTACTGATTTAGTCATGTGAGTCACCTCTGTCTGAGAGTTTACTCACTTAATCGCGTGTCCACTAATGAGATCATCTCACGGTCGATACGATCAATTTCAGTTCTGAGCTCTGACATGTTTGTGCACTGAGCGGCTTTTCCCTCGCTACTTTTCTCAATCATGGTAGTCCTGTTGAAATTTAGCTTAACGAGACTGATAAGCTGACACAGAGGCTTCGGTCATTGTGCGCACAATAGGGCGTTATGGTAAATACCGGTTTACTACTTATTGGTTTAATTGTACATTGAGTTGTACAATTGCACCAATAGGAGCATATGACATGAGAGCTATTAGCTACAGTGAAGCGCGGCAGAATCTTTCTGCCACAATGGTTAAGACCGTCGAAGACAGAGCCCCTGTTTTGATTACCCGGCAGAACGGTGAGTCGTGTGTTTTGATGTCACTTGAGGAATACAATTCACTCGAAGAAACTGCTTATTTACTGCGATCCCCAAAAAATGCCCGTCGGCTAATGGATTCAGTCGACAGCCTGAAAAGCGGCAATGGTGTAGAAAGAGGCATCATTGAGTGAAGCTGACGTGGTCTGAAGAGGCGTGGGAAGATTACCTTTACTGGCAAGATACAGATAAAAAAACAGTCAAAAAGATCAATGAACTGATCAAGGATGCCAGTAGAACTCCGTTTGAGGGGAAGGGTAAACCAGAGCCACTAAAGCACCATCTTGCTGGGTTTTGGTCGCGCAGGATAACGTCAGAACATCGATTTGTTTACGCTGTAAGCGATGATTCTCTGTTGATTGCATCCTGCCGCTACCATTATTGACTAATTTTCGAATATCTTTTATTACGTTATTTTTATAGGAGCCGAGACTTCATACGCCAGTATTTGGAACCTGTCGGGGATACTTCAAGATACAAGCCGCCACCGTCAGAGAGTTTGTAACTTTTCTCTTTGGGTTTGGCTGTTTTACAGGTTTGTGCTGAGAGTTTGTCGCGGACGTTTCTGTTCATTTTGGGGGCATATTTTACATCGAACCTGAAGTGCCCCGGATTATGCCCCATACATGCACTGGATTTCAATAGATGCAACTGGACGTCAGGATAACGAAAATCCTTTAATAATCAGGGCTTGACGGGGTTTTGTAGACTAGGGGAGATGTAGCTGGATGTCGATATGGTGTCCCCTGCAGGAATCGAACCTGCAACTAGCCCTTAGGAGGGGCTCGTTATATCCATTTAACTAAGGAGACCTTCACTCTGCACCGGATCAGCAGAGTACGACGGGACATATCCTACCGTAAACACTCAGGTTTTTACAAGTATTACCTGCCCTTTCACCGGAAACTTATGCGGTAAGTCTCAGGGATGATGCACCCTGTAAACCAGGGCCGGGCGGAAACGGGTCCGGCGGAACTCTGCCCCGCTATCTCTGCATCACTGTGCGTTCTGTTAATAAAACAGTCCCGCAGACCCGGGGCATAATGGATAGCTGTTTTACAGCTTAGCGTTTTGTAATCCGTTCAGGAATTTTCTCGCTGACATGCTCATCAGGCCTTTCTGATGTATCAGTCAGACGGGAATGAGATACCACCCCGCAGGCAGGTTTTGTGTTTATATGTCGAATTCCTTCAGCATAACCGCCGAAGGATACTGCTATAAACAACCAGCCATACCAGACTCTTTTCCTCACAGCGCCTCCGTTATTTAACAACCGCAGCCAGCAATGGTAGAGAGCATAACGTAATGAAGCGTATACACTGTTTAAAGTTGAGGTGATGTTTGTTTCAACAACCAGTAGTTTGTGCTGACCGCAACATAATGATAATTGCTGCGGATTCCTTGCTTTGACTTCTTTCACTGATTTTTCCCCCTGCTCACTCAGGGCGGATATCTTTTCTGGCAGCCGCGGGGGGACAAAGATACGGCTGAGCTTCAGGTACAGAAAAACACCATTGCCAGCGCTTCCCTCTGCTAACGCGGATAAGGGAAGCGCTGGCCACATCACCCTGCGGGATTGATTATTCCGTTACGGAATAAATCTGCCCTTCTGAATCATGGTGAACAACAGTTACTTTTTTCCGCTGGAGTTCGGCACCGATATCATCCTGCATATTAAAAGTCCCCCATAACTCATGACTGGTGAGGTCAGATTTTCGTGGTGAGGTTTTCCCCCGGTATCTGAAGTAATTATATTTCGCCCAGCCATAAAGCAATATTGCGAATATCACCATCAGAGAAAAGTATAAACATAGTGTCACGGTGGTTTCAGACCATGTGCCTTTGATAAAACTTAAGTTCTTATCGGTGATATTGTCATAAATACCGGAACCTATCAGGTACAGGAAACCGACCCAGGCGATAATGGTTAAAAAAACATCAAACGCCATACTAACAGGATCCTGCTGAGTTACTATCAAGTTATCTTTCATTTTCAACCAACAAATTTATTCAATATGTATTGAGGTAATTACTTCAGGTGCTTCTGAGCAATACCGCGATCCGGGCTTTCCCATCTGGCTCTTTTTCCCTTACGGCTGAGCATAACGTTGGGGAAACTCACCAGGGTAGTTAAGAAACTCAGCAGCCAATAAGCAATCGGGTACCAGATAACCCAGAACAATGATTTAAAAATATCAGATTCGTAGCGTCTCTCGATCATCAGGCTGACAGAAAACTGGATAATACACACCACCGCTAATAACAGGCCCGTAAAACCGGGCGGCATCAGCGAATCGACATACAGATTTTTTGGCATCTCTGTAAAGCGTCCGAGTACAAATAAAATGATACTCAGGAGGTACATATAGGTCCAGATTGTCGACAGAGCAAACTCCAGTAACAGGGTCCACATTCTGCGGTGCTGCCAGCGCCAGATACTGATGCAATTCTTCAGAAAAACTTCAGCGCCTCCCTTAGCCCAGCGCAGGCGTTGCTGCCATAAGCCTTTCAGAGTTTCCGGCATCAGGATCCAGCACAATGCTCTGGGCTCGTAAAAGATACTCCAGTTTTTCAACTGTAACTTCCAGCTGATATCAATATCTTCCGTTATCATATCGTCGCTCCAGTAACCCACATCGGCTAATGCCGTTCGACGAAATGCAGCAATCACACCGGAGACCGTGAATACATGACCATAAACCCGCTGTGCGCGTTTTATCAGACCGATAATTGAGGAAAACTCACCTACCTGTAAACGACCAATCAGCGTGGAACGGGTCCGGATCCTCGGATTTCCGGTGACCGCCCCTACCCCGGGAAAGTTAAGCAACGGGGCTGCCAGATAGGCAGCCGTATTACGGTCGAGGATGGCATCACCATCAATACAGACTAATAGTTCACTGTTCGCTGCAGCGGCCCCGGCTTTTAACGCAACGGCTTTCCCCTGATTTTTAGCCAGATGAATAACCCGCAGATTGTTATGTTCACTGGCCAGCTGGTTCAGTATTTCGCCGGTATCATCCTTTGACCCGTCATTAACAGCGATAACCTCAATATTGGTATAGTTCTGGTTTAATGCCGCCTGTATCGTTTCCCGGGCATTCGGGCCTTCGTTATAGCAGGGAATTAAAATAGAAATTAACGGATTACCGGGCAGTGTGATCTCACTGTCCTGACGCCAGAAGCGCTCTTTGTTGAACCAGAAATAGACCCCCCCGGCAATCCATATCCCGGCCATAAAAAGTGGCCAGTAAAAGACAAAGTTCAGCGCAACCTGGCCGGTAAATACCAGCACAAAACCGAGCGGGATACTTAAAACAACACAAAGAATTATTAAAGCGATTAATCTGTCAGTCATGGTAAAGGAAACCATTTGTTAGCAATTACTGGACGAATATTCTTTAAGGCCGGCTGATTTTCTAAAAAGTTATCCGGATAATATCCATAATTCTGTACCCCTGAGGCCTGCAGCAGTTTTATCCAGCCCACCAGCTCTGCATCGGGTACCGGCTGCGCCGGTTTTTTGCTCCAGTCCGTTGCCTGCAACTCAATAATGGTGCGGGACAGCGCTCCCGGCCTGGAACTGATGGTATCAACCAGCTTTCTGAGCCATGCCTGGCTGTTATCCGGGGTGACCCCTTCCATCAGTGGCATCGCCATCGGGACAGTCCAGTTATAATTGGACAGGAAATCATCAAGGTTCTGGGCAAACCAGTCTTCGCTGTCTGGCTGGAGGATAGGTAACGCATAGATGTTACGCGCTGATTTCACCTGAGGCCCGCGTATCGCTCTGACGCTCTGCATAAGAGAGTTAGTAAAGTCAATCAGAGTCCGGCTTTTTAAGCGTGTCCAGCGATGCATTAACTCCGGATTGCTGCGAATCTCCCTGACAGAATCCGGTAACCCCGCCTTTTTATAGGCTTGCAGGGCATCCGGCCCCGCATCTTCATAGTCAGTCAGAAAAGCATCGTCATGGAATAAAATACCGTCAAAGGTCGCATGAGCAGCAAGGTCCTCATAAATCTGCGTTATTTTTAGCCGGGCGTCAGCACTGAAAGGCGACAGACGCAGATACTGGTGAGGGTCCGGTACAGCCTTGTTCGTTTTCGGATCGTAAGTTAATACCTGCGGCGTATTTTTAATCTGAAAAGCCAGTACCGGCATCCAGGCAAATACTCTGGCATGGGCGCGGGTATTTAGCTGCCACGCAACATGGTTGAACAAATCAGCACGGGTCGGTAACCAGCGGTTGGGAAAATAGAGTGATTTAATATTACCATCACCATCCGGGTCAGCGAATGCCTGCAGAAAGACAGTGTCCACACCCAAATCAGCAATACGCTGAACCAGCACGTCAATATTATGATCCTGCTGCTTTTTGTCCGCGTCATACACATCATCCAGATCGACATGGACAATATGCTGAGTAATGGCTTCTCTGACACTGGATACTGACTGTGAGAAGGCCTGCAAACCAGGGTTCCCTGCTATCAGCATCCGGGGAATATTGTCATTATTTTTAACATCCGCTAATCCGTTGTCTAATGACATAAAATAGCGGTATCCCATTTTTTTAGCATTCGCGATGGTTTCACCATTCGCGGCACCATAAGGCCATACCCAGACGCGGGGTGATTTACCGGTGGTAGTTTTAATACGTTCGGTAATTTTTGCGATATCAATACTGACCCGCTGATTAAATTCAGCAGTTGTTTCATAACGCCCGGTTTTTTTATCGTAAATACGACTGGCGGCATAGGGTTCAGAGTTACCCTGCGGATTAGCAGTAATACCTTTATGCTCTGCATAGGTATGGGCGGCAATTTCCACCAATCCCGAGTCCGACATTTCCTTAATTTCAGACCAGTTCAGAAAATGTTCCCGCGGGGTAATTAATCCCCCGAAATTAACCGGCTGGCTGGCAGGGGTGCTCACCCATTCACCGACAGGCGCTAAAATTGCAGGCCAGTGATAGGCTTTAAGTAATGGGAATACCCGTTTATAAAAACTGCTGTAACCGTCATCAAATGTCAGCATAACGGCATTCGCCGGCAGATCTTTATGCCCGCTTTGCGCAGCCTGCACATCATTAATACTGATGACGTGATACCCGTTATTTTTAAGCCATGCAAACTGGTCATTTAACGCACTAAAACGTACTGCCAGAAATCGCTGATCAGCAGCGCCATCAGAGACATCATGATAAGCCAGTACCAGATATTTATTATGTGGCCAGGGCTTTCCTGACTGAAGCTGAACACGCTGTACCGGAGAAATAAACGACGACGGCTGATCAGCATAACTCTGGCTGCAATAGCTCAGAGCAACCAGGCTAAATAGCAGCCGGCTTAATATACGTAATAACATAGTTTTAAAACCTATAATCCATATCAAATGACAGTGACAAATCTTTTTCTCTGTCGCCGTCATAAGGTTGTTTACTCCAGTTAACGGAGGCACCAATTTCGAAGACTTTCGCGAGTTGTAATCGCTGCCCGTAGCTAATCGTTGTCATCAGGCGGGCCGGATAATTTTTTTCCCAGTAACGCCCGACGCCCACGGAAAAACTGTGACTCCATTGCGTGTCATAGTGGCGATAGAGAATATTCTCCAGGCTTAATGCCGGTAACAGGGTCAGGTCCCGCGCAGGACTGTAGTACGCCCCCCCCGGCTTACTGTTATAACCTGTGCTGACTGAAGGGGTGAAGTCCAGCCACCAGTATGCCTGGCTGTATAACCGCTGCTGTGCAGACACACTGTAATTCTGCCGGTTATTACCGTCAGAAAAATGTGTCCCGGAAATATCCAGCCGTACCTGCCGCCGCTCATTTTGCTGCCAGCGCACGTAACCGGCGGCCGTATTCCCCGAGATGCCATTTTTCATAGCTCGCAGGGGGGTACTGCTGCCCAGACGCTCGAACAGAGCACCGACACGCCAGTCATCATTAAAATCATGCCAGTCTGACAGCCGTACTCCCGCCTTACTGCCATGACCGTAATTATGATGACTGACATCAAACTGCAGCCAGTTATTACGATTGGTGAATTCGACCCCGGCCAGCTGTGAACGATCTATCCCGGTGCCTTCTTCAAAGCGGCTATTGGCATAACCCGCCCCCGTATAAACCCGCCAGTTTTCGGCAATCGGTGGCGTATATAAAACAGCCATCAGATTAAAGTCATGGGAGCCGGTCACCGGGCTGTCTGATTTAATGCCTTTATCGCCCTCAATACTTAACTCAGCTTTATTGCGGATATTCCGGTCATCGTTCAGTTGCTGAGCGGATTTATTTTCAGGCGCACGTTTAATTACATCATCAGCCAGCAGGCTGGCCTGGTGCCATTCCTGTAACGCAAGAGCGACCTGTCCCTGTTCTGTTTCGAGGTTAATACTGGACGGCTCGATACTCTCTGCCCGTTTTAGCCGGTATTCTGCTTTACGTGGCCAGTTTCTCTGATTATATAAGTCCGCAACATCCACAGCTAAAGACTGGTTACCCGGAGCGGTTTCCGATAATGCTTCGGCATGTTTTTGTGCTTCAGGCAGATTATTATTATTGCGTAACACCGTGACCAGCATACTCTGCACATCTGACCACTCTTCATTATTGGCGCGTGTCGGCAGCCCATACACAGGGATCTGATAAGGCGTTTTTTTACTCAGCTGTTCTGCAAACTGCTGTGCTTCACTGAGTTTTTCTGCTTCGGTCAGTGCGACAAAATAACTATTAACGTCATCACTGTTATTCATATCCAGAGTATTGCGCCAAAGACTCAGCGCTTTTTCCGGCTGACGCTGATAAAGATAAGCGGTTCCTGCCCAGTTCTCTGCATATCCCGGCACATCGCCGTGTTGGCGGAGCGATTCATACTCAGCAATCGCCTGCGCCATATCACTGCGAGCAACATAAGCCCCGATACGGTCAATACGGGCTCTGCGTATCACCGGCTGATTACCGGGTTGCTGCTGCCAGCGAGCAATATTTTGCTGATAGAACGACAGCGCTTTATCAGCAACCAGAAACCGTTCAGCTTCACTGCGGCCACTGACCAGGCTGTCACGCACCAGCTCGGCACCCTGCTGAAGCGCAACCGCCTGTTGCTCACTGATCGTCCCCGGTGCTGCCTGATAAACGTACCACTGACCACTGACAATACGCTGTTCAGCTAATGTTGAAATATAGGTGCTGCGAATCTCTTTATCTGACGGATCCAGGCTATACGCTTTGGTCGCTGCCTGCCATGCATTATCCGGCTGTCCTATCGCCCGATAAACATAGCTCAGGGTTAAATAGCTGCGGGCATCTTTTTTATCATTACAAAATTTCAATGCGCGGGTTAATGCCTGATCATTTCTTTTGGCATCCGCTAACGTCATTATGTATAGCTCACGTAAATCAGCATTGGCTGACGATGAACCCGCTCCGAGGCTTTCAAGCAGCGACAGGGATTGTGGCCATTGATGAAGATTACGGTAAGCCCGGGCAACCGCAATTTTCGCAGTCGCTGGCAGCGACTGCGTTTGCGGCTGTTGCCACAGTTGTACCACAAGCTTATCTTCTCCGGCCCAGCTTGCTACCTGTAACCAATCGGCACGTTCATTGAGCGTAAGCCAGCGTTGATTATTTTCTTTCGCCAGCCAGTTAAGTACTGGCTGATAATTCCCGGCCCGGGCCTGAATAATTAAAGAGTCATATTGCGTTTGCGCATAACCGCTTAGCGGGCATGACAACAGACAAGAAACCAGCAACAGTTTCGGTTTTAACGTAAAGATTTGCATATAATAAAAAATTTTTTATAACAAAAAATAATAATGATAAATATTATATCAAGAATTATTTATCATTCCAGAGGATTTGTTACCTGCTTCTCTGTATGAAGTAATTATTTTCCTCGTGATATAAACGGCAACTACCGTCAATCATGGTCTGCGGGAGGCCAGCGACAAGTTTTATGCTTCACGGCTGTTATGGAATCCGTTTTCAGTATTCTGAATATAAACAGTAAAGATTCTCATTAATCACCTTCAATAACCTTGTAATAACTAATGAAATAGATCATCCCTTGCCATCACGTATGAGAATTTTTTATTTATTAAAATTTTTATTATTTTTGTTCTGTGGCTGCCCTTACAAGAGACGTCTCTGACGACTGACAGTATATTGCTCTGCCAGCTGGCTTTTTATTTTCATTATTTATTAATTTAACCAGAGTCTGAAATGAATTTAATTCAGCCTGATAATTCCCGGAGAGGTTATGACCAATACAATGATTAACGATGATACAAACCTGCATATGGTCCATGTTGATCTTGATTATGTGTTTGATGATAATCAAAAACAGCAGGAAATTAATACTGAATTATTAATTCAGCGCGTTATTAACCTGAAGGTTAATACTGTTTTCCTGCAGGCTTTTGCCGATCCTGAGGGTAACGGAAATATTAAATCATTATATTTCCCGAATAGCCTGTTACCTGTACGTGCAGACCTGTTCAGTCAGGTGTGCAACGGGTTACGTCAGCGGGCGGGGGTAAATGTCTATGCCTGGATGCCGGTTCTCGCTTTCCAGCTGGAAGATATACCGAAAGTATTAACCTATAATCTGAAAAAAGATAACACCTTCACTGATAAGAATCAGTATTTGCGTCTTTCGCCTTTTAGCGCCGAAGCGGAGAGTAAAATTGTACAAATCTATCAGGACCTTGCCTCTGGTAATCTATTTGACGGTATTTTATTCCACGATGATGCATTTCTGACTGATTTCGAAGATGCCTGCCCGGAGGCCATACAAGCCTGTCAGAATGCAGGCTTATCACCGTCAATAAAAATTATCCGTGAAAATGCCGCGACCATGCAAACCTGGACGCGGTTAAAAAGCCAGGCACTGATTAAGCTCACCAATACACTGATGGCGCATGTGCGTGCAATCCGTGGTGATAACGTAAAATCAGCGCGTAATCTCTATGCTTTACCCGTCATCGAACCGGACAGTGAAACCTGGTTCGCGCAAAACCCGGATGACTTTTTGGAGAACTATGACTGGGTCGTTCCTATGGCAATGCCACTGATGGAGGGAGTATCACTTGCAGACAGTCAGGCATGGTTAACCAGCCTTGTCAGGAAAATTGCCGGCAGGGAGAATGCCCTTGAACGCACAATTATTGAATTACAGTCTGTCGACTGGAATACGTCACCGGATACTCCCGTAACGGACCAAACGATGACGGACTGGATTAAATTACTGCAACGTCTGGGGGTTAAAAATTATGGCTACTACCCTGATGATTTTTTTAATAACCAGCCCTCCGCGGAAAGTATCAGTTCGCTGATCAGCGAACCGGCATCAGATTAATTACCTATATCATCCATGGAACGACAGTTCCCGGTAAAATGTATTCTGTTATATCGCGTTGTGCTCTGGCAAAGGAATTAATCAGCACCGGATCTGCGGTCATTAATATAACGCTTCGCCTGAAGACAGATGCTATGACCGTATTTTATGAGAAATCATAAAATACGGCCTCGATATCGAGCAGTTACTACGGGGTGATTAAATCATGCTTAAGGCTGAGTCAGCACTTTCACCATATACTCTCCCTGGTCATTCCGATACACACCGTGAATATCTGTTTCAAAGCCGGGATAATGAGATCCTATTTCACACAGCATCTCCAGAAAACTCAGTACCGGACGGTTCTGCCCGGTAAGCTTTTCTCCGGGCATAATCAGCGGGACCCCGGGGGGATACGGCAGGATCATATTGGCACTTATTTTATCTGTCATTTCTGACAGCAGACATTCGCAGGTGTTGCCAAGGATTTCCTGTTGAAATGCACGATGAGGTGTCATCGCCATCTGCGGTAATGTTTCAAATGCCTCGTACATAAGTTCTGGCAATCTGTGTTTCACTATCAGTTTATGAATACCATGAGCCAGTGCCTGTATTCGCATATTTTTATAAAAAACAGGATCCTTCGAAAATAATTCAGGTAATACCTCATGCACCAGCGCATTTTTATCATAAAAATATTTAAATTCGCTCAGAGCCTTGAGCAGCGTTAATGATTTTGTTTTATCAACACCGAGACTGAATAAAAAAAGTAACGAGTAAGGACCCGTTTTCTCAACAATTATTCCATATTCACCCAGAAACCCGGCCACTACGGATGCCGGTATTCCCACGTCAGCGAGATTACCGTGCCTGTCCAGGCCCGGAGTTAATAATGTAATTTTTATCGGGTCAAGGGACATATGATCGTCATCGATATTTTTAAAACCATGCCAGTTATTAACCGAATTCAACGGCCAGCAACAGACTTCATCGATGTTATCGGGCTGCCATACATCAAAAAACCAGTCTTCTGATTCATTACCTAACCGGACGATTTCTTTCCGGAACGAGATGGCAAGATCAATCGTTTTTTCCATCAGTCTTACGCCCGCGGCACCTTTCATCATCGCTGCGGATATTTCGCAGGAAGCCACAATGCTGTAGAGGGGCGATGTTGAGGTATGCATCATATAGGCTTCGTTAAAAGTACTTTCATTAAAGTCCCCTTTCACATGGATCATTGAAGCCTGAGAAAAGGCAGCAAGTAATTTATGTGTGGATTGTGTTTCAAAAATCAGCTTACCACTGACCGGTTCGCCCCCCACGCCTGATTTATTCTGATAAACAGGATGAAACTGTGTATAAGGCACCCAGGCTGAATCAAAATGGATGGACTTCACCGGGAGTGTTTGTTTAATAAACTGCGTATTATAAAAAAGGCCATCATAGGTTGAGTTGGTAATGATTGCATGGCAAGGCCACTGCCCGATGCCTTGTGCTTTAAGCAGTGCTTCGATATGCTCATGACTGAATTCAGATTTTGGGATCCCGCCAAGAATACCATAAGCATTACGCGTTGGTTTAAGATAAACAGGTGTAATATCACTCATCATCATCAGATGTGTTATCGATTTATGGCAATTACGATCAACAAGTACGGTCCCTCCGGCATGACAGGAATACATACCTACCACTTTATTCGCCGTTGAAGTGCCATTTGTAATAATATAACTGCGATCAGCATTAAATACTGATGCAATATAATTTTCTGCCTCGCGATGCGGTCCGGAGTGATCGAGCAATGAGCCCAGTTCGTCCATAGAGACAGAAATATCTGAACGCATGGTATTCTCACCATAAAAATCATAAAATAATGCGCCGGCAGGACTTCTTTCGAAGGCCGTTCCGCCCATATGCCCTGGCGTACAGAAAGTATACTTTTCTTTTCCGACATAGCTGAACAGGGCTTTGGTAAATGGCGGAAGAATAGTCTCCCGGTACTCGTCAATGGCTTGCTGCATTTTGATGACAATATCAGGAATATGCGCGATAAGGTATTCGTGGAAACGCAGGTTGATAGTTAACTGACTGAGCTTTATTTCAAATCCATGATTCTTACTGACGAAAACAAAATTGGGTACCCGGGAATTTATCTGACTGATTTTCTGGCAAATTGCCAAATCATGCCGGTCCCAGTCAAAGATAACACCGCAGAGCCTGGCATTATTTTCAATGGATGAAATCATATCCTGCTCATCATCATAAATATCCGTATTAAACCCAATACTATTTAACTCATCTGCGATAGAAAGCATTACTTTACTTTTATAAGACTCATCAGAGTCATTTAAAATGGCTATATAATTCATTTCGTATCTCTCTTCAAAAAGAATATCAGACGGATTTATTCTTACTGATTTTTTCAGCGTAGAACATAAATATAATCAGGCTGGTAATAAATGTACCTGCCAGTATAAAAGAGTCAGATCCTAACATGGCGATAAAGCAGAACAGGCTCCCCAACAAGGCGGTAATAAAACTGAGCAGATTCTTAATATTAATACCATCCATCCGGATCAGATCGATACAAGAATAAAAGTAAGGCAGCATTGTGAGTAATACAGCAATGCTGATTAAGTCACCGAATACCGAGGATGTTTTACCACCATGCATATTCATGACAGTGACAACCACCAGCAGAACTGTCATTTGTAGTGCAGCAAGTAACAATCCTTTTGCAGGGACCCCCTGGCGGTTCATTTGGCCATAAATTGCGGGGAAATTACCGTCATGTGCTGCCCGGGCCCCGGCCTGACCGACCAGCATCATCCAGGAACCCAGAGAAGTAAGACAGGCTATTGCGGTAAAAGCAGAAACAACCGGCCCGGCCCAGTTACCAGCCATGGTTGACGCCGTTACTGAAAAAGGTGCGCCGGAAGCCGCCATTAGCGATGCAGGATACATTCCCGCGATAACCTGAGTCGCGGCCACATACACAATCCCGGCCAGCAAGGTACCTGCAATCGTCGCCACCGGAATATTACGTTTAGGATTTTTCACCAGGCCGGCACTGACAGAAGCAGACTCCACGCCGATAAACGCCCACAGGCATAATAATGTGCTATTCAGTACTGCCTGATAGTCTGTATGGGACGAGACATTCCAGTTTGCCTTGTAAATATCTATACTGAACCAGTGCCATCCGAATATTGCGGTCCCGACTACCGGGATTAAAATAAGCGTGACACCGAGCGTTGTAAGCTTACTTATCCATGAACCGCCGAGCATATTTATAAAAGTAAATACCCAGATAATCACCAGTGAGGCGATACCCGCCGGAACAGGTTTATTCAGTTGCGGGAAAAAAGTAGACAGATACGAAACCGCAGTAATTGAAATGGCAAGGTTGCCAATCCAGTTTGCATGGTAATAAAGTACTCCGGTCTGGAAACCGAGATCTTTACTGACTTCTCCGGCATAAGCAATAGGTCCGCCCTCTTGCGGGTCTTTTGTTGCCAGCCGGGCATAAACATAAGCAAGGGACATTGCACCAAGCAGTGCGATCCCCCAGCCAAAAATAGATACAGCACCAACAGATGCCAGATTAGCAGGTAATAACGCAATCCCACTGCCCATCATATTTCCCGCAACAATACCAATGCAGGCTATTAAACCAATCTGTTTAATTTCAGCCACAATAATACCCTCATAAAATAATTACAGAGTTATCCGGAGACAGAGGCAGGATGATTAGTAATTACCCTTCCTGATAATTATATTTAAATATAGTTTATGGTTCTGCTGATGCAAATACTTTACAATAATAAAGATTACATTATCTTTGTTGTTTAACTTGTTGCTTTTTAAATCATTACATCAAAAAAACGACGGCGAGAATAAATAACAACACAGACTGTAACGGAAAAAACGGAAATTATCACTCACGGTTACTATATATTCTCGACGGAGGCTTTATCGGTTATCAGTGATACCATGAAAAACAGTGTGATATTAAATGTTAAGTATGGAGACAGAGAAAAAGCAGTTGTTAACCGGCAGGCATTTAACCATTGGGTTAGCCGCCTTCAGAGTTTCTCGTGATGCAGACAGCTACGGGGTCACCGTTCAGCGTGGCACACTGGCTGGTGATCTGACTTAATTCGCGCCCCGTCCCGGAAGTCACCAAAACAGGTCACCATTATGGTGAGCTTGTGCCTTTATGGTGCATTTCATTCCTTTTATTAATAACCCGCCTGACAATATAAGTTTAATTTCTGAACATCATCTGTTAAACCGCGGTTTATGACAGCTTTACTTGCCTGGTAACAGACCTCAAAACGAATTAACTTCCGGTTATCACAATAACTTCTGGCATAGATAATGCATAAGATAGTTTTTTATTATGATAATTCAGTCAGAGCACGGATTATGTTTCATTTTATGAATCATAAACAGGAGATGGCAGAAAATAAAAAGTTCCTGTACCGGTGCAACAGACTTAATTTTAAATAAAAAATACAGGCAGGATAACCAGGAAAATAACAGGCCCGGAAACAGACTAAGGGCCGGTCTGCGGTTTTCCCATAGCAAACACAATCCGCAATGATGGAGCTTCGTAAAATGAAATTTTCTCCCGATAAAAAAATACTCGCCGCGGGGATTATTGTTGCCATGAGTCAGCTGGCATTAATCCGGGCACAGGCCGCTGATGTCCCGCAAGGGGTGACACTGGCTGCAAAACAGGAAATTGTCCGCGGTAACGGGGGAGAGGTTCAGTCACTGGACCCCCATAAGATTGAAGGTTCTCCTGAGTCTTATGTCAGCTATGACCTGCTGGAAGGTCTGGCAATCGTCAATCCACAAGGCAAGGTTGTCCCGGCAGTCGCAGAAAGCTGGGAAAACAAAGACGGTAAGATCTGGACCTTTCATCTGAGAAAGAATGCCCGCTGGTCAAACGGAGAGCCCGTCACCGCTCAGGATTTTGTCTATAGCTGGCGCAGACTGGTGGATCCTAAAACCGCGTCTCCTTATGCCAGTTATCTGCAATACGGCCATGTGGTAAATGTCGATGATATTGTGGCCGGTAAAAAAAATCCGGATCAGTTAGGAGTAAAAGCACTGGATGACCATACCCTGCAGGTCACCCTGACAAAATCCGTGCCTTTTTTCGACCAGTTACTGGTCTACCCCGCACTGTCACCGGTTTATCCGCCGGTAGTGGAAAAATATGGTTCATCGCGTTTTACCGGGGAACGCTGCTTTTATCTTCAGGAAGAAGTATTCATTATCCCGGTATCCATATGC